>JAAYJJ010000165.1 GCA_012522985.1 Aliarcobacter butzleri | reverse complement strand
GAAACAAACAATATACTATTTTTAGGAATAAGTTTTGTAGCTGATTCTTTTATAGATATTTGATTAATAAATCTACTTATATTTATTTTATGAATATTATCTTCTAAAATATCAGAACTAGAAATCCAAGGAATATTACCTTCCCAATAAGATTCATTACTTCTACTAGGAGTACCTCCACCTAAAAAAGTACCTAAATCATTTAGTGTTTTCTCTTCCCACTCCCCACTAAACTCTTTAAACCTTAGTATTGGTACATTTATATTTTTACTCATTTGTAGCGTCACTTGTTATCATATCTCTTCTAATCTCTAGCTCATATTCAAGCTCTTCTATAGTTGGTAAAAATGGCAAATATTTACTAGAAAACAGCTGTTTGCTTTCACTCAAGACAGAATACTTTGCAACTGCTTGTGAAGACTCGCTACAAAGTATTAGCCCAATAGTTGGATTATCATCTTGACTTTTGTGAAACTTATCATATACTCTTACATAGGTATCCATTTGCCCTACATCTTGATGGGTGAGTTTTCCTAATTTTAAATCTATAAGCAAAAAACATTTAAGTTTGAAGTTGTAAAAAACCAAATCTATATAAAAATCTTGTTCTTCTACACTAAGCCTTTGTTGCCTCTCAACAAAAGCAAAACCACGCCCAAGTTCTAGCAAAAACTTTTGAAGATTATCTATCAAAGCTTGTTCAATATTTGTCTCAAGTAAAGCCTCGTTTGGAAGATTTAAAAAATCAAAAACATATGGGTCTCGAAGATAGTTTTTAATATCTGTTGTTTGTTCTGTTGTTTGTAGAGCTTTTATATTTTCATTTGCTTCATCTATTAGTGGAGTTTTATCATTTGAGCTTAAAAGTCTTTCATAATAAAGCTTTAAAATTTGTCTCTCCAAAGCCCTTACACTCCAGTTATTTGTGATAGCTTCTTGTATATACCATTCTCTAGCACTCTGATTTTCAACTCTTATTAAAGTTCTATAATGTGTCCAAGTCAATTTGAGACTCACTGAGTCTTGATTTGGAAAAACCAAATAAAATTGCCTCATTTTTCTCAAATTAGTTGTATCAAAACCTTTTCGAAACTCATCTGTAAGAGTTTTGGAGATAGATTGAAGCTGCTTTTTTCCATATTCAGCTCTAGTTTCTCCATTTTGCTCATCTTCAACTATCATTTTTCCTATATTCCAATAGGTTTGTACCATTACACTATTTACAGTTTGTACAACTTGATTTCTTGAAGCTATTAAAAGGTTTCTGATGTTTTGTATTAAATCATTTTTTATAATATTGCTCATTTTTTAGCCTTGCAAAATATTCACTATTAGATTTATAATAGTATCTTTTTGCTGTGTTTTATTCTCTATTGCACCATGTTTAGTGGTATGTGCAAAATTTGCACATACCATATTTTCTTCTAGTTCTTTATCTTTAAAAATATTGCCTATATGTCTTGAAATAACTGTTCTATCTCTTCCAAATAGCTTTGACATCTGCTCTTGATTTAGCCAAATAGTTTCATCTTCAAGCCTTGTTTCTAGCTTTATATCCCCATTTGTATCTTCATATATTACTATTTGATTATTTAGTTCATTACTCATAACTCTCTCCTAAAACGGTGTAGCAATACCCAGCTCACTGCAAAATGCCTCTATTGTCTTATCTGTTTTTTTCATACTAATTTCAAGCTCTTTTAACTCTTTTGAAACCCTATCTATATCTCCAAGCTTCTTCTCTTCCCACTCCCCACTAAACTCTTTAAATCTCAAGCTTGGTACATTTATATTTTTGCTCATCTACTTACTCTTTTGATTGTTAAAATATTATATGATATTTTTAATGTTTTCATAAATAATACTTTGTGCATTATCTGCAATTTTTGTAAATTCAATTTCTGGTTCAATTTTGCCTATTTCAACTTTATAGATGTTTTTATCAAGTTTTGTTAATGCATTATTTAACTTTTTTAAATCATCTATAGAAATAAATCTAGAATCTATAAGATTTAGTAATATATTATTGTTTTTAACAATAGCCAATGCCAAATCAAAAATATCTCTTGCTAAATTATCTTCTTTTCTCCATAATATTTTTTTAGCTATAATATCTTCTACACTTTCAACATAGATATCAAATCCTAAATTTAATATATCCGATTTTATAGGACAATTAATAATTGACTCATTTACTAAAAAATCAACTTTAATATTTGATTTTGTTCTTAATGCTAGGTGATGATTAAATCTATTAAACCTATAGTTAGTATTATCAAAAATCTTACTCTCATCTATAAACCATTTAGGATCAAGGAAGTCAAATACTTGTCTTTCGGTTATAAATATTTCTAGACCAAAAGATTTTGTATGCTTAAAATAAAACATAGATAAAGCAGTACCACCACCAAATAGCCACCAATTATTTAAAGATACTTTTTTTTCTATCGGCTGTAATAGTTCAAAATAAACATCTTTTAAAGTATTGATTTGTAGTTCAAAGTTCTTCAAGTAACCATTCATATTCTTGTATCCGTTTTGCTTTATAACTTGATAGGTAACACTTATATAACTTTTTAATATTTGATTTTTTAATCCTATGAAGTTCACAATATTTGATTACATCACTAAAACTTACTTCCTTAAACATAGTTATAATAGCATATTGATATTTTTTATCTATAGACGGTATTTTAAAAATATTTTCCAAATCTTTTAGTAGATAATGATTATGTTTATTGCTTATTGAGTTATTTATTGTTGCCAAAATCCACTTAGCTCTATGTTCTATTTCTCTTTCTTTTTGCAATATTTTAAAAGGTTTGATAGACTCATACTCTTCTTTATCCAAAGATAAATCATATTCTATTTGTTTCATCAAAATAAACTCTGCTTTCAATCCAAAAAATCTAGCAAACTTTTTTGCTGTATGTATTGTAAATCCTCTTTTATGTTGGTATAGTTCACTAATGGTTTTTTTACCAATATTTAAAGATTCACACAAGATATCTTGTGTGATATTGTTTGGTATGATATACTTTTGCCTAATAAAATCAATCGGTGCTATCACTTATTTATCCTATATAGATAATATTTTAATGCAATAATATTATCATATCTAGATAAGTTTGTCAAATTATTTGAAACTTTTATCAATTTTTTCTCCTAAAACGGTGTAGCGATACCCAGCTCACTGCAAAATGCCTCTATTGTCTTATCTGTCTCTTTCATACTAATTTCAAGCTCTTTTAACTCTTTTGAAACCTTATCTATATCTATAGGCTCTTCTTCTTCAAATGTATCTACATATCTTGGGATATTTAGGTTATAGTCGTTTTCTTCTATCTCTTCTAGTGTGGCTACATAAGAGTATTTATCTATTGTTTTTCTGTTTTTGTAGGTATCTATGATTTTATCTATATTTTCGGCTGTTAGTTAGTTTTGATTTTTGGCTTTTTCAAAATCATTTGATGCATCAATAAATAAAATATCCCCGCTATTAACTCTGCACTTTTTAAATACCAAAATACAAGTAGGTATAGATGTTCCATAAAATATATTTGATGGTAGCCCAATAACTGCATCAAGATAGTTTCTCTCTTTGATTAGATACTCTCTTATATGACCTTCAGCAGCTCCTCTAAATAAAACTCCATGAGGCAAGACCACAGCCATAACACCATTGTCATCTAGATGATAAATCATATGTTGTACAAAAGCAAAATCAGCTTTTGAAGAGGGTGCTAATCTTCCATATTGAGAAAATCTATCATCATTTAACAATAGTGGATTAGCACTCCATTTAGCACTAAAAGGCGGATTTGCTACAATTGCTTCAAATCTATATTCTTGATGTTGAGGGTGTTCTAGTGTGTCTTCTTGTTTTATATCAAACTTTCTATAGTGAATATCATGCATAATCATATTCATACGTGCTAGGTTATATGTAGTTCTATTTAGCTCTTGACCATAGAAGTTTGCAACATCTTCAACCTCTTTTGCAACTCGTAAAAGCAAAGAACCACTTCCACAAGTTGGATCATAAACTGATCTTAATCTACTTTTACCAACAGTTACTAGTTTTGCTAAGATTTTAGATACCTCTTGAGGGGTATAAAACTCTCCTGCTTTTTTACCAGCACCAGCAGCAAATTGTCCTATTAAATACTCATAAGCATCACCTAATACATCTCTATCATGATTTTTTAGCTCAAAGTTTACATTATCTAGATGAAATAGAACTTTTGAAATCAGCTTATTTTTTGCCTCTTCGCTTCGTCCTAGTTTGGTACTTGTTAAATCCAAATCTTCAAATAAGTGTTCAAAATCATCTTCACTATCTGTCCCCATCGTTGAAGTTTCTATATGTCTTAAAATTTGAGTCAAGTCATCTAATATAAAGTTATTGTTTTCACTATTTCCTTTTTTGGCTATGGCTGAAAATAGCTCAGTTGGTTTTAGAAAGTATCCAAGATGTTCAAGACAATCAGCTTTTAAACTCTCTAAAATCTCTTTTTCTTCATTATCATTTTCATCAAGATTTCTAAATTTGATTTCATCTTCTTTTAGAAGTTCGTTTGTAAAGTTTTCAATTTTTTCAGAAAGATATTTATAAAATATAAAACCTAAAATATAATCTCTAAACTCATCAGCATCCATCTTGCCTCTTAGTTCATTTGCTATATTCCAAAGCTGTATTTCTAAAAGCTTTTTATTTTCTTCGCCCATAGATTGATTCCCTTAGTGATTTTTATATCAAAAATCATTATATCATAACTAAAATAAAACCAATAAAACAAATTATTCTTTAACATCACCTCTAAACTACTTTTAAGAAAATATTGGATATAATCACACACTTTTTTCGGAAAAATTTTAAATCTTTCTGGATTGAGTAGTATTGATAGTCGTACTCGATTATCTTAAGAGAAGACAAATAGCACTAGCTATTTAACTCATATAACAAGAAAGGAAAAATATGCCTACAATTAACCAGCTCGTTAGAAAAGAAAGAGCAAAGGTGATCAAAAAATCAAAATCACCAGCATTAGTAAAATGTCCTCAAAGAAGAGGTGTTTGTACAAGAGTTTATACAACAACTCCAAAAAAACCAAACTCTGCACTTAGAAAAGTTGCAAAAGTTAGATTAACTTCAGGTTTTGAAGTTATTTCATATATCGGTGGAGAAGGACACAACCTTCAAGAGCACTCTATAGTACTAGTAAGAGGCGGTAGAGTAAAAGACTTACCAGGGGTTAAATACCACATCGTTAGAGGTGCCTTAGATACAGCAGGTGTAAAAGATAGAAAAGTATCAAGATCTAAATATGGTGCTAAAAAACCAAAAGCAGCAAAGAAATAAAGGATAAACAATGAGAAGAAGAAGAGCCGTAGTTAGAGAGGTTATGCCTGATCCAATCTATAACAGTAAAGTTATTACAAAGTTTATAAATACTCTTATGCTTGATGGTAAAAAATCAATAGCAGAAAAAATCCTATATGGTGCAATAGCAACACTTGATAAAAAAGGTGAGGGTAGTGGAATAGAGCTTTTTGAAAAAGCTGTAGAAAACATCAAACCACTTGTTGAAGTAAAATCAAGAAGAGTTGGTGGAGCAACTTACCAAGTTCCAGTTGAAGTTAGACCTTCTAGAAGACAAGCGTTAGCACTTAGATGGTTGGTTGATTATTCAAGAAAAAGAAATGAAAGAACTATGATAGATAGACTTGCAAATGAGCTTTATGATGCAGCAAACGAAAGAGGAGCTGCATTTAAGAAAAAAGAAGATATGCATAGAATGGCTGAAGCTAATAAAGCTTTTGCTCACTATAGATGGTAAGAAACAAAAAAAACGATTAATATTTAATCGTTTTTTGGATTTAATAAAGAGTTTATTAGATATATTAGATAATAAACTAGAAACTTTTACACTAAAGTTTCATATCTTAAAGATATAAAACTTTGAAATAGACTAAAATAAAGGTTACAAAATGGCGAGAAAAACACCCCTAAACCGTGTTAGAAATATAGGTATCGCAGCTCATATTGATGCAGGAAAGACTACAACAACAGAAAGAATCCTTTTTTATACAGGTGTATCACATAAAATAGGTGAAACACATGAAGGTACTGCTACAATGGACTGGATGGAGCAAGAGCAAGAAAGAGGTATTACTATTACTTCAGCAGCTACAACTTGTTCTTGGAGAAATAGACAAAAAGAAGAGATCCAAGTAAACGTTATAGATACTCCAGGTCACGTTGATTTTACTATTGAAGTTGAAAGATCTATGAGAGTTCTTGATGGTGCTGTATCTGTGTTTTGTTCTGTTGGTGGAGTTCAACCACAATCAGAAACTGTTTGGAGACAAGCAAATAAATATGGAGTTCCAAGAATCATCTATGTAAATAAAATGGATAGAATTGGAGCAGACTTTTTCAATGTTGCAAAACAAGTTGAAACAAGACTATTAGCTAGACCTGTTCCTCTTCAAATACCAATAGGTGCAGAAGACTCTTTTAAAGGTGTTATAGATCTTATTAGTATGAAAGCTTTTGTATGGAATGATGAGAGCATAGGTGCTATGTATGATGTTGAAGAGATACCAGCTAATCTAGTAGATCAAGCAAACGAATATAGAGAAAAGATGGTAGAAGCCGCAGCTGAACAGATAGAATCTTTGATGGAAAAATACTTAGAGGGTGAAGAGTTAAGTGAAGATGAGATAAGAGCTGGTATAAAAGCTGGTTGTTTATCTATGGCTATTACTCCTATGGTTTGTGGAACATCTTTTAAAAATAAAGGTATCCAACCACTTCTTGATGCTGTAGTTGAGTTTTTACCAGCTCCAACAGAAGTTACAAATATCAAAGGTGAAGATATGGACGGTGAGCCAATATCTGTTGAATCATCTGATGATGGTGCTTTAGCTGGACTTGCATTTAAAATTATGACTGACCCTTTTGTTGGACAATTAACATTTACTAGAATCTATAGAGGTAAACTAGAAAGTGGTACATATGTTGTAAATACTACAAAAGGTAAAAAAGAGAGAATCGGAAGAATTCTTAAAATGCACTCAAACAAAAGAGAGGAGATCAAAGAGCTTTATGCTGGTGAGATCGGTGCTATAGTTGGACTTAAATCAACAACAACTGGTGATACTCTTTGTGATGAGAAAACTCAAGTTATCCTAGAAAGAATGGATTTCCCAGATCCAGTTATCTCTGTTGCAGTTGAGCCAAAAACAAAAGCAGACCAAGAAAAAATGGGTATTGCTCTAGGTAAACTAGCAGAAGAAGATCCATCATTTAGAGTAAATACTGATGAAGAATCAGGACAAACTATTATCTCTGGTATGGGTGAACTACACTTAGAAATCTTAGTAGATAGAATGAGAAGAGAGTTTAAAGTAGAAGCAAATGTTGGAGCTCCACAAGTTGCTTATAGAGAGACTATTAGAGTTGGTGTAAACCAAGAGTACAAATATGCAAAACAATCTGGTGGTAGAGGACAATATGGACATGTTCATCTTAAAGTTGAGCCTCAAGAAGCTGGAAAAGGTTATGAGTTTGCAAATGAAATCAAAGGTGGGGTAATACCAAAAGAGTATATTCCAGCTGTTGATAAAGGTATCCAAGAAGCAATGCAAGGTGGTGTTTTAGCAGGTTTCCCTATGGTTGATGTAAAAGTTACACTATATGATGGAAGCTACCATGAAGTTGATTCATCTGAGATGGCGTTTAAACTTGCTGGATCTATTGGATTTAAAGAGGCTTGTAGAAAAGCAAGTCCTGTTATTTTAGAGCCTATTATGAAAGTTGAGATAGAAGTTCCTGAAGAGTATATGGGAGATGTTATCGGTGATGCAAACAAAAGAAGAGGACAAATCAACTCTATGGATGATAGAGCTGGTATAAAACTTGTTGCTGCAAGTGTTCCACTATCTGAAATGTTTGGTTACTCAACGGATCTTAGATCTATGTCTCAAGGTAGAGGAACATACTCTATGGTATTTGATCACTATGCTGAAGTACCTAGAAATGTTGCTGATGAGATTATCAAATCAAGAAGCTAAATAAAAGCAAGGAATTATCCTTGCTTTTATACTAATATGAATTTAGCTATTTTTGCTTCATACAATGGTTCTATCTTGGAGCCTATCTTAGAAAATATACAAAACAATACCTTAAATATCAAAATATCTCTAATCATAACAAATAATTCAAATGCTTTTGTGATACAAAAAGCCAAAAAACAGAATATTCCCTATAAGATAATCAATCAAACTCTTTTCCCCAATCAAGATCTAAATATGATTATTTTAGATGAGCTAAAAAATGCTAAGATAGATTATATTCTTTTAGCTGGATATATGAAAAAGATTGATGAGCCTTTAATTAAAGCTTATCCCAATAAAATCATCAACACCCACCCATCACTTCTTCCAAAATATGGTGGAGTAGGAATGTATGGTAGATCTGTACATGAAGCAGTTTTAAAAAATAGAGAAAAAGAGAGTGGTGTAACTGCTCATTATGTGGATTCAAAATATGATGAAGGTGTAATCATAGCACAAAAATCACTTAAAATTGATAGCCTATGGGATATAGAAAAACTTGAAAAAAGTATTAAAAATCTTGAACAAATTATGATTATAGATGTTTTGAGAGATATTAGTAAAGATGAATCTAACATTAGTTTCTGATATTATAGGAATATCATCATTTGCTATAAGTGGGTTTTTAATAGCCTACCATAAAAAGCTTGATCTTTTGGGTATTTTGATACTAGCCTCGCTTACGGCTTTGGGTGGTGGTATAATAAGAGATCTTTTAGCTGATAAAACGCCATTTGCTTTTAGTAACTATTACCCTAGTATAACAGTTATAATATCTATTATTTTAGCTATTGTTTTAAATCTTCATAAACAAGAAGAGGAGCAAATCAACAGTAAGTTTTTATTTATTCTTTTTGATAGTATAGGGCTTTGTGCTTTTTCTATTACGGGAGCTTTAGTTGGTATTGAAGCAGGATTTAACCTCTTTGGGGTTGTGATTTTGGGCTTTATTACAGCTTTGGGTGGTGGTATTATAAGAGATATTTTACTAAATGAAGTACCTTTTATACTTAAAAAAGAGTTTTATGGAACTATTGCTATTTTAATCTCTTTATCTATTTTTATACTCTATGAAATAGAGTTTTTAAATACACTATCATCTTTGCTTGTTTTTGGAGTGTTTTTAACTATTAGAATAGTTGCATATAAGCAAAAGTGGCAATTACCTAGACTATAGTTGATAGTCTTTAGTTGATAGTGAATAGTGAATAGTGAATAGTGAATAGTTTTTGGTTTTTGGTTTTTGGTTGTGCTAGTTCCCAAGCTTTTGCTTGGGAATGCATATATCTAGATTATTAGTTTCTATTTAAACAGTTTAGATCACTAAAAGCAGTTTCAAGTCTTGCTATTAAAGACTTTTGACCCTCTCTTATCCAAACTCTAGGATCATAATATTTTTTATTTGGCTTATCATCACCTTCTGGGTTACCTATTTGCCCTTGAAGATAATCTCTATTTTTAGCCTCATAAGCTCTTATTCCATCCCAAAAAGCCCATTGTGTATCAGTATCTATATTCATTTTGATAACACCATAACCAATAGCCTCTCTTATCTCTTCTAAGCTACTTCCACTACCACCATGAAATACAAAATCAACAGGTTTATCTTCGCTAATATTATATTGTTCTTTGATATATTTTTGTGAATTATCCAAAATCTTTGGCTCTAACTTTACATTACCAGGTTTATAAACACCATGAACATTACCAAAAGATGCTGCTATAGTGAAGTTTGGACTTATTGTACTAAGCTCTTCATAGGCATAAGCTACTTCTTTTGGTTGAGTATAAAGCAAAGCATTATCTACACTTGTATTATCTACGCCATCTTCTTCACCACCAGTAATACCTAGCTCTATTTCTAACATTTGTCCTATAGTGGACATTGTTTTAAGGTACTCTTTTGAGATAGAGATATTCTCTTCTAAGCTCTCTTCACTAAGATCTAACATATGTGATGTAAAAAGAGGTTTACCTGTTTCTTTATAGTGTATTTGACTAGCTTTTATTAGCTCATCTATCCATGGAAGAAGTTTTTTTGCTGCATGATCTGTATGTAAGATCACAGGTATTCCATAAGCTTTTGCCATAAGATGTATATGTTTTGCTCCACTTATAGCTCCAACTACAGCTGCTTTTTTGCTATCTAATCCTTTTCCAGCAAAAAAGGAAGCTCCACCGTTGCTAAATTGTAGTATTACAGGTGAGTTTACTTTTGCAGCAGCTTCAAGTACACCATTGACTGAATCAGTCCCTACAACATTGACCGCTGGTATTGCAAAGTTATTCTCTTTTGCATAGGCAAAAAGCTTTTTTGCTTCATTTGCATCTAAAACACCGCTATTTACAAACTCTAATACACCCATATTAACTCCTATTTATTTAATATCGATTTTTGCTTTTTTTCGTAATTCTGAAGCGACTTTTGAGATCTCATTTCTAAATTTTTCTTCTAAGATTATCTGTTTAACATTTTCTTTTACTTCTGCTAAAGGAACAGTTCTTGACTCTTTAGAGTCATTTAACATAATTATATGGTAACCAAATTGTGATTTTACAGGAGTTTTTGTATATTCATCTTTTTTAAGTGATGATGCTGCTGCACCAAACTCTGGAACCATTTGATTTTGATAAAACCATCCAAGCTCTCCGCCTTTTTTACCAGTACCTGGGTCTATTGATTTAGCAATAGCTAACTCACTAAATTTTGCTTTTTTATCTTTTGCACCATCAAGTTCTTTGATCAAAGCTTTTGCTTCATCTTCGCTACCAACTAAGATATGATTTGCATTTAACTCTTTTGGTACTACAAACTGCTCTGGATTGTTTTTGTGAAAATCACTTATTTCTTGATCACTTACTTGTAAAGTAGCAAATTTTTCTTGCATCCAAATCTCTAAAGATAGATCTTCTTCAACTTTTTTCATAGCATCTATATATTGTTGGTTTTTTTTCACACCACTTTTGATAGCCTCTTTTGCTAACAGTTTTTTCTCTATTGCTTGAGAGATTACAGTGTTTTGTTGATCTTTTGGAAGTTGATCAAATTTAACTTGTGGGTTTCTTATAATCATAGCTATATCATCAGCAGTGATGGCATCTCCATCAACAGTAGCATATGTTTGTGCATTTGATATGCTAAAAGCTAAAGCAAGTATTGAAATTGCTGTTAAAAATTTTAATTTCATCGATAATCCTTTGGTTTTTTTGTGAGTGTAATTATACCAAAAAATAGTTAAACTACACAAAAAACCAATAAAATGGGTAAAATTCTTAAAAATACTTTAAATTTTAAAAAATTTATGATACAATTGCGCCAAAATTAATCTTTACTTAAGGAAAATTAATGAGGATATTGATCGTAGAAGATGAGATTACACTAAATAGGACATTACAAGAGGGCTTACAAGATTTTGGATATCAAGTAGATACAGCAGAAAACTATAAAGATGCTGAATATTTTGTAGAAATAAGAAATTATGACTTAGTATTGACTGATTGGATGTTGCCAGATGGTGATGGAATAGATCTAGCAAAAGTTATTAAAGGCAAAAGTGCTAGAACTTCAGTAGTTATACTATCAGCTAGAGATGATAAAGAGAGTGAAATAACAGCACTTAGAGCTGGAGCTGATGATTATATTAAAAAACCATTTGATTTTGATATTTTACTAGCTAGAATAGAGGCTAGACTTAGATTTGGTGGTACAAATGTAATAGAAATAGAAGATTTAGTAATCAATCCAGATGAAGAGAAAATAATCTATCAAGGTGAAGAGATAGAGCTAAAAGGTAAACCTTTTGAAGTTTTAACTCATCTAGCAAGACATAGAGATCAGATTGTTTCAAAAGAGCAGCTTTTAGATGCTATCTGGGAAGAACCAGAGCTAGTAACTCCAAATGTTATAGAAGTTGCTATCAACCAAATAAGACAAAAAATGGATAAACCACTAAATATAGCTACTATTGAGACTATAAGAAGAAGAGGATATAGATTTTGTTATCCAAATATAGATACTGATGATTTAGATGAAGATATCTAACGATAGATGAATACAAAAAGCATTTATAAAGAGTTTTATACCAAACTTATAATTGCTACTACTTTTTTTATAGTTATTCTCTCTTTTATCTTTTATGGTTTTACTAGAGCTACAATATATGATGAGATAAAAGATGAGATGATAAAAGATGCCCAACTTATTTATCAAATCTCATATGATACAAGAACAACAAAAGCAGATTTTAAAGTAATCACAGCAAATAATGTATATGTTGATTTGGTTCAACTACAAAATGTTCATGGGATTAGATTTATTGAATACAAAAAAGGTGAAGAGAATTTTGTAGAGCTTTTATACCCTTTTAATCTAGCTGATCACTCTTTTTTAAAAATTGTTAAAAACACTACATCTCAAGAAAAAATGTTAGGTAAAATTTCAAATAATTTAATATTTTTGATTGTTGGTGGGACTATACTTATCATACTATATGCTTTAGCACTATCTAAAACACTATTGGTTCCTATTTTACAATTAACAAAAAAACTATCTAAAATGAATGAAAATTTTTTAGAAGAGATTAATCTTAAATATCTACCTATAGAGTTTCATCCATTGGCTGATTCTATCAATGGATTAACAAATAGAATTAAAACTTTTGTCAAATACCAAAAAGAGCTATTTATAGGATCAGCTCATGAGCTAAAAACACCATTAGCAGTTATGAAGCTTAAAAATGAAGTAACACTTCTTAAAAAAAGAGATATACAAAGCTATGAAGATGTACTAAGGCTTAATAATAGCTCTATAGATGATATGAATAAGATGATAACATATTTTTTAGATATTGGAAGACAAGAAGGGGCTCAGTTTGAAAAACCTATAGAGATAGATATGATAGGTTTTATAGAAAACAAACTTAAAGATTATAGACTTTTAACAGTAGAAAAAAATATAAATATAGATTTTAATACAAATACAAATAGTTTTAATACCATAATTCAGCCTACACTAGTAGTGCAGATAATCCAAAATTTTATACAAAATGCTATTAAGTTTTCTCCAATTAATAGTACTATTAAAGTAGAAGCAAATAAAGAAAGTGATAAGCTAACTATCAATGTAATAGATGAAGGTGAAGGAGTAGATGAGAGTATAGACTTTTTTGCACCATTTAAAAGAGTAGGCAATCAAGCAGGAGCTGGGCTTGGACTGTTTTTGGCAAAGAGTGCTGCTGATGCTTTGGGAGCTAAGATATCTTTAGTAAATAGGAAAGATGGTATAAAAGGAACAGTAGCTACTATAGTGTTTTTAAGCAATCCAAACTGTAATGTATCTAATAAATAGTTCAAATTAAAATCTCTTGTTCAGTACTTTATAAATCAAAATAAGTTAAAATGCTATTTATGAAAATAGATGACTTAAAAGATGGAAATATCTCATTTAGACAAATGGGTTTCAAAAACTTTGCAGAGGATTTTGATGTACTTATTAAAAGTGGACAACATCCAGAGGTGCTTTTTATAGGCTGTAGTGATAGTAGAGTAGTTCCTGATTTGATAGTTGATAGTAAACCAGGGGATATGTTTATCCTTCGTAATGTAGGTAACTTTGTAGCACCATATAAAGCAGATAATGATTTCCATGGAAGTGCAGCAGCTATAGAGTATGCTGTAAGTATTTTGGAAGTAAAACATATTATAGTATGTGGACACTCTCATTGTGGAGCTTGTCATGCCTTATATAGTGATCTTAGGCAAGAAGAGGGGCTTATACATATAAATAAGTGGCTAGAACTTGGATATAAAGCAAAAGAGTATGTTATAAAAGAGTATGGCGATAAGTTGCCTTTAAGTGAGCTTTATAAAAAAACAGAAAAAACCTCTATAGTCTATCAGTTACAAAATCTTTTAACATATCCAGAGGTCAAAAGAAAAGTCAAAGAGGGTATTCTTACTATTCATGGATGGTATTATAAAATAGAAGATGGTACTATCGAAGAGTATGATCAAAATACACATAGATTTCAATTATTGGGATAAAATATGATACAAACAAGAAAGCTTCCTAGAAAAACTATTATAGTTATAAGTATAATGATAGCAATAGGGATCTCTTATTTTTTACTAAATGTAATGGCAAAACTAGAACATGTAGAAAAAGCATTAGATGAGATGGGTGTTGAATATACTAACTTAAAGGTATTTACAACTGCTGGTGTGAAACACAATGAAAGTGATCAAAATGGATACCAATATACTATTAGATATTATGATACTTCTAAACAAGAGCTTTGTAAGGGATTTTTGATTATTTTAAATAATGGCGAAAAAATCAATGATGTAGAGTGTAAAAAAGAGGACTGATATATAATGATAATTGAAAAACTAAATAAGCAAGAGAGATTGGATTTTGATGAGGCTTTGAGTCTTTATGATATGGATTTACTTACTTTAGGGGAGTATGCCAACAAACTAAGAGAGCAAAGATTTGGTAAAAAAACATATTACAATATCAATAGACATATAAACCCAACAAATATATGTAAAGATGTTTGTCAATTTTGTGCCTATAGTGCAAGTAGAAAAAACCCTTACCAATACACAATGTCACACGAAGAGATACTAGATGATGTAAGTAAATCAGTACAAAATGGCATAGATGAGGTGCATATAGTATCTGCACACAATCCTCATACAGGCTTAGAATGGTATTTAGAGATTTTTCAAAAGATTAAACAAAAATTCCCTCATCTACATATAAAAGCACTAACAGCAGCTGAGATTAACTTTTTAAGTACGCAGTACAATAAAAGCTATGAAGAGATAATAGATCTTATGTGTCAGTATGGAGTTGATTCTATGCCAGGTGGTGGGGCTGAGATATTTGATGAAGAGGTAAGAAAAAGAATTTGTGGGGGTAAAGTCAAAAGTGATGAATGGCTACAAATCCACAAACTTTGGCATCAAAAGGGTAAAAAATCCAATGCTACTATGCTTTTTGGACATATAGAATCACGAGCAAATAGAATAGATCATATGCTAAGGTTAAGAGATTTACAAGATATTACAGGTGGCTTTAATGCTTTTATTCCTTTGGTGTATCAAACACAAAACAACTACCTTAAAGTAAAAGAGCCACTAACTGCTCAAGAGATACTAAAAACCATGGCAATAAGTAGAATAGTTTTGGACAATATACCAAGTATCAAAGCTTATTGGGTAACTTCAACTATGAAGTTAGCTTTGGTAGCTCAAGAGTTTGGAGCAAATGATCTTGATGGTACTATAGAAAAAGAGTCTATTCAAAGTGCAGCAGGAGCCAATAGTAAAAATGGTATGCCTCAAAAAGAGTTTGTAGAGCTTATACAAAATAGTGGCTTTGAAGCTGTAAGAAGAGATAGCTTGTATAATGAGATAGGATAGTATTATTGTAGAGTAAGTAGATAGCTTTTAGTCAATAGTCGATAGTTTTTTTGGGGTGCATACCAAAAAACTTTACTTATACTATAAATTATCAGCTATTATACACATGCCAAGGAAGTTTTATACTTCCCAGCTTTTATGAGAGTTTATTTTATTAGAAATTTCCTCTTTTTTGATATAATCAGCTCCCATAGAGATAATAAACTTAGAAGCTTCTTCTAGTGTTAAAGAGGTAGAAATAACAAATTTTCTTTGAACTATTACAGTATATCCACTTGTAGGGTTTGGTGAAGTTGGTACAAAAAGTACTAAAGTTCCGCCATGTTCGTTGAGTACATAAGCAGGACACCAAAGGTTATCTTTTGGATATTCTACTAAAACTACCTCTTTTCTAGCTCCATCTTTGTTTTGTATAAACATATCTGTGATTTTTTTGGAGATAGAATATATTGTTTTTACTGCTGGGATCTTTTCTATAGCATACTCTATCCACGAAAGTATAAAAAATCTTCCTGTTTTTTCCATAAAATAACCAAGGGTTATTAAAAAAAGTAAAGCAAAAATAATAATCAAAGCACTATATAAAGAGCTATTTGTATATTTTGATAAAAAATCAAAAAAAGAAAAACTAAGATTTTGTACCCAAAAAACTACCTGAATAACAATAAATAAAGGTACAATAGAAAGAGTACCAATCAATAAAAATCTACCTAAGCTTTGCATCATATCATATCCTAAAACTATATTTTATAAAGATTTGGCTATTATATCATAAAATATTATAAAATATATTGTACAAATAGAGTTAAGGACAAAAATGAGGATTTTATCAGGTATCCAGCCATCTGGAACATTACATATAGGTAACTACTTTGGGATGATCAAAAAGATGATAGACTCTCAAGATGATGGGGAACTTTATGCTTTTATTGCTTCATATCATGCTTTAACATCAGTTAAAGATAGTGAGGCTTTGAAAAAAAATATCTTTGAAGCTAGTGTTGATTTTTTGAGTTTGGGATTAGATCCAAACAAATCAACTTTTTGGGTACAAAGTGATGTAAGTGAGGTTTTAGAGCTTTATTGGATATTATCAAACCACACTGGTATGGGACTTTTGGAAAGGGCTCATAGCTATAAAGATAAAGTTGCCAAAGGAATTGTAGCAAATCATGGGCTTTTTTCTTATCCTGTGCTTATGGCGGCTGATATTTTGATATATGATAGTGATGTAGTACCTGTAGGTAAAGATCAAGTTCAACATATTGAGATTACAAGAGATATAGCAACAAGCTTTAACACCACATATAAAAAAGAGATTTTTAAGCTTCCTATAGCAAAGGTAGATGATGAAGTCTCCACTGTAGCTGGAACTGATGGAGCTAAGATGAGTAAAAGCTATGGTAATACTATAGATTTCTTTGCTACACCAAAACAGCTTAAAAAACAAGTTATGGGTATAGTTACAGACTCTACTCCACTAGAAGAGCCAAAAGAGTATAAAGATTGTAATATTTATGCTTTAAGTAAGCTTTTTATGAGCCAAGAGGAACTAGAGCTTTTAAGAGATAAGTATGCTACACCAAATATGGGTTATGGACACTTTAAATTAGATCTTTTAGAGGCTATTACTAGATATTTTGAGCCTTTTAGAGAAAAAAGAGAATATTATATACAAAATCCAGATATTGTAAGAGATATATTAAGCGATGGTGCTAAAAAAGCAAGGCTTAAAGCTAGAACAAAAATAGATGAGATTAGAGAGTTAGTAGGACTCTAGTCATAAAAAAAGAGTTTATATGAAAGTATTTTTTAAAGTATGGTTTCCTATTATTGTGCTTGTTATTGCTGCATTTTATACAACAAGTAGGTTTATAGAGCCTCCTGTTGATAAAAAGCTTGTAATAGCCACTAGCCATAACAAAGGACAATACCACAAATATGCTCTTATGTATAAGTCTTTACTAGAAGAAGAGGGAGTCAAAGTTGAGATTATTAACACTGCTGGAAGTGAAGAAAATCTTAAACTCCTACTAGATAAAAAGGTTGATATTGCTTTTATTCAAAATGGGATTAATCACAATGGCAATAAAGATCTTTTATATACTTTAGGCAATGTTTTTTATGAACCTTTGTGGTTGTTTTATAAAAGTGATATAAACTTAGATTATGAGGTTGATTTTAAGGGTAAAAGACTCTCTTTGGGAATTGAAGGAAGTGGAGTTAAGTTTGTTAGTAGTGTGGTCTTAAGCCTCAATGGTGTAGATGAAACAAATAGTGAGTTTGTATATCTTCCTATAAATAAATCCAAAAAAATGTTAGAAAATGGTGAAATTGATGGGCTTTTTTTTATAGGCGATGGTAACTCTTTTATAGTTCAAAGCCTTTTAAATAATCCTGAGATTAAACTCTTTTCTTTTACAAGATCCAAAGCATATGCCAAAAATCTTCCTTTTTTAAAGTCTTTGACTCTATATGAGGGTAGTCTTGATATGTACTCAAATATCCCATCATATGATATAGCATTGCTAGGCTCTACAGCTAGTTTGGTAGCTCATGAAGATGTTAAAAGTGAGCTTATAAGACTCTTTGTTAAGCAAATGAATAAGGTTCACTATGAGGGTGGATTTTTTGAAGAGATAGGTGAGTTTCCAAATATCGTAAATACTCAGCTTCAAGTTCATGAAGATGCTTATAGATACTTTACCTATGGTGATACATGGCTTGAAAAGATATTTCCTTATTGGGTAGCTTCAAACCTTGATAGACTTAAAATCTTACTTATTCCACTGCTTACACTACTTTTGCCACTTTTTAAGGGTGTAATGCCACTTTATGTATGGACTGTAAGATCTAAAATCTATAGATGGTATGATAAGATAAACAAACTTGATGAGAAGATAAATACAAGCACTAAAGAAGAAAGATCTATGATAAATCAAGAGTTAGAAAAGCTAAAACTAGAGATACAAAACCATACAAAGGTTCCTTTAGCTTATATGGGAGAGTATTATAATCTTTTATTACATATAGATTTAGTTAAAAAAAAGCTTAGCTAAAGAGTCTTTTTTATAAACTCAAATGTTTGAAGTATAGCTTTTGCATCTTTGCCTAAAAATCTATGTAGTTTAGCTAAAATCCAATGTATAAATGTATATTTTGTACTCTCAATTTGGATACTATTTAGGATATTTTTATCTAGATTTTTGATATAGTTTTGAAGAGCTATATCTACTAACTCTTTATGCTCTACCTTTCTATAAATAGAGTGTATATAAATAAGTGCATCTCTAATAATAGCTTGATTTGTATCTAAAATACCCTCAAGATTCTCTTCAAAATCCAAAAAGTAAATTTTACTATCACTATATGTGATATCTCTAAGAGCAGGGCGGGAGTGATATATACCAAGATTGTGCATAGATGCTAGTTGTAATGAAAGAAGTTTTAGGATATGTTTTTTTTCTTCGCTACTTATATTATCTTGATATAATAATAAACTAAGTGGAGTTCCACAATCACTAAGAGCCAAAAAATCATCACTTTGCAATAAAACTTCTGGTACATTGATACCTTGAGACTTAAGATAGATTAGTTTTTTTGCTTCATTATGTAAAGATTCTTTTGGATTTGTTACCACTGTTGGAGCTAAAAGTGGGTTTTTACTAAGCCAAAAAAACAGACTCAACACTTTGTGCCAAATATTTTTTTCACCATAATCAGGTAGTTTAATCCAAATCTTTTAATTTTGAAAATAGGTACTAAAAGCTCTTTGTTCTTTATGGTTTACTAAAAGCTTATATATATGTTCTTGTAATGTCATACCTTATGATATCATTTGTTTACTAATTCTAAGATAAGTTTTATATGCCTTTGTGATATTATAAGCCATTAAAGCAAAAGAGACAATAAGAGTAAAAGCTAAAAGCTTGATACTAAATATAGAGACTATTAAAGCAAAAATATGTACTATAAAATGGGCTTTAATATATTTTTCTTCAATGAACTCTTTGATTGTTGGTATATCAAAAAGTCCTTTTGAGCTTAGATGAAACCAACAAAGAAACGGAACTATTTTATATAAAAGCCCAAAAATATATGAACTAGCACAACCTAGTCCAAAAAGAGTAAAAAATAGCTCTTTTTTAATACCAATAAAATTTTGAGCTATAAGTAAACAAGCTCCAATAAATCCCAAAATAAGTCCAGTATTTATAAAATAGATGCTATAGTCTTTGAGTTTTCTTTTTCTATTTCTTAGTCTTCTAAAAGTAATAGAATAAAATGCCATCAAAGGTAATGCAAATAAAGCCCCAAAAAGCTCTTTTGATGTAGTAAAACCAAATAATTCTAAAACAATATATAGTAAAACCAAAGATGAAATAAGAGGTAAAATAAAGTATCTACAATAGTTAGGGTACTCTTTGGCAACCCAAAACATAGGGATAATCTTAAAGCTTATACCCATTACCAATATAAAAATAGCTCCAAAAAATATAGTATTTAAGTGAGTAGTATATGCTATATTAAAAGATGTTATTCCATAATATCCCAAAAGCAATCCAATACCAAAAACTATCCCAAAAGCAAAAAAGAGCAGGGCAATAGCCATAGAGATAGAAGTAGCATCATATTTGATAGAGGAGCTAAAAAGACTATATAAAAAATCAACTATAAAAGTTAAAAATCCTATCAATAATAGTAAAGTACTAATTTTTATTAATATAGTATTTGTAAAAAAATAACTTAAATAAAAAAAGAGTAATCCAAAAAATAAAGAAAAATAGACTATACGAAAAGTTGGTATTAAAAACTTTACTCCAACACCTATCATAACAGGGAACATTTGAAACAATGCACCTATCATAACAAAAGAAAAAAATCCAATAGTTAATAAATGAAAAAATATATAATTATAATCAAATAATAAAATATTCAAGCTTCCAAATAAGCCAAAAATAGCAGCAGTAATAAAAAAACTAAATACCACCTTTATAGGTGGTGCTTGATCTAGACTCAATCCACTAAACACTAACTATCCTTTATAG
>JAAYJJ010000164.1 GCA_012522985.1 Aliarcobacter butzleri | reverse complement strand
TTTTCATCACTAAAAAAGCTTGATAAAATCTCTTTTGGAGTTGTTGGGTTGGTGGCTACCAAAGCTCTTACTAGATTGACTTTATCTTTAGAGAGTTTTTGCAATACCTCTATTGGTGTATGAGGATTTTTAGCTACAGCCCAACGAGCTTCCATAGAGCTAGAGTCACTTAGCTTTTCTAATAAAAGAATAATAGTATCACTTTTTTCTAGCTCTTTATCATATACAGATGTTCTCATACTTAAGTTCATAGCTACTTTTGATTCTACTATAGCATCTTTTTCAAAAAGATTATAGATTTCTTGTACTTTTTCGATATCCATAAATTTATTTGATAGCTCATTTAAAGCTTGATTTTGATCCATTTTTGTCCTTGTAAAAATCTTTGAGAAATCTTATCAAAAAAAAATTAAAAAGAGATTAAAAGTATGATAAGCTTGACTTATTGGAATTATAAGGGAGTTTTTGAGGTATTAGATTTACTTATTAAAAAGATAAATAAAAAAACATTAATTTTTATTCATTTTTTAGTATAGTTTCCTTATAATAGGAAGTTCTTTTTTTTACAAAGAAAAGTCAAAATAAAAGGAGGTTGTTATGGGTAAACTGTTAAAGTTTGCAGTTGCTTTGATGTTTGGTATCTCTTCCTTTGCGTATGCTAGTGAGACTTATAGTCAAAAAGGCTATACGGCAAAGATGAAAGAGTATCTAATCAGTGCAGAAGAGGCTATTGGGCTTATAGGAGCTAAAAACGTAGTATTTGTTAGTGGAGACAGTGATGAAACTTACGAAATAGTTGGACATATAGTAGGTAGTGAAGAGATGTATGCACATCATTTACATCACTCTGAACTTGATGGTAGCATGAGGTGTGCACCATTACTTATGTGTATTGATGAGGCTGAAGAGTTTATAAGTAGCAAAGGTATCACTAATGATACATTTGTAATAGCTTATGATGACTTTAAAGGTCCAAACGCTACTGGGGTGTGGTTGTTTTTTAAACACTATGGACATGATAATGTTAAAGTACTAAATGGCGGTATGGCTGCTATTATGGCTTTGGATAAAAATCAAGTTCAATATGATAAGTATAGAGATGAAATAAGAGAGTATTCAAAAGAGATAAGAGAAGCCAAAAAGGCTAATGATAATAAAAAGGTAGCTACTTTAGAAAAAAAAGTTGATACTATTACAAAACTTATGAAAGAGCTTGAGCCTAAACTTTTGGTTCAAAAAGGTAAAGCTACACATACAGCTAAAAAAACAAACTATACAATAGATGATTCTAAAGTAAGACTTGATTTGGTTGCTACAAAAGAAGAGGTGCTTGAAGCTGTTAAAGATATCCAAGAAAATGGAGATAATTCTAAATTTGCTATTATAGACTCTAGAAGAATGGGTGAGGTTATGGGTGAAGTTAAGCTTGACAATGTTGCAAGAGGTGGACATATCCCAGGATCTACTATAGTAGAGTGGACAAATATATCTGATGTAGAAAACAAACTTTCATTTAAACAGTTAGAGCAGATGCAAAAAGTATTTGATAAATATGGTATTACAAAAGATAAAACTATATATCCATATTGTCATGTTGGAGCTGGTAGAAGTACAGAGTTTCAAGTTGCTCTTAAACTTTTAGGTTATGAAAATGTAAAAACATATACAGGTAGTTGGGATGAGTGGGGAAATGATCAAAACCTACCTATTAGTAGATAAGCTAGGAGTAGAAAATGACAAAACCAATAAATAGTAATCTTATTGAAAATAGTACAAAAAATATAAAAAATGAACAAAGAAGGAACTTTTTAAAAGTTTCAGGTGCAACAGCGGCTATGTTAGCTGGAAGTGGAAGTTTGTTTGCTAAGACTGAAGTTATGGATATAACTAATGGCAAAGAGAACTATCCAAATACAAGCTATACAGAACAAATGTATAGAAAAGAGTTTGGCTTTACTTATGGTAAAAAAGAAGAACATGGATTTGCTTACCACTGTGTAAACTGTCAAGGAAACTGTGCATGGGAAGTATGGTCACATAATGGTGTGGTAACCAGAGAAAACCAAAGTGCAAGATATCCAAGAATCAATGCAAAAATACCAGATTTCAACCCAAGAGGCTGTAATAAAGGTGTTCAACATTCTCAAATAATGTATGAAAAAGATAGAATCCTTTATCCTATGGAGCGTGTTGGCAAAAGAGGAGAAGGAAAGTGGAAAAGAATTAGCTGGGATGATGCTGCTACAAAAGTGGCACAACAAGTTTGGGATGTAATGACTGATCCAAATAAAGGACCATCAAAGCTACTTGTTCAAGCTGGAACAGGACTTCTAACAGAAGGACGAAGAGGAGCTCCACTTAGATTTGGTACACAACTAGGTGCTACTAGGATCTATCCAGCATCATATCTAGGAGATATGTTTAGTGGTGCTGCTATTGCATATGGTGAGGGTAATGTTGGCTGTACATATGACTTTTTATACAATGTTGATGTAGCTGTATTTTGGGGAGCTAATCCATCTGTTTCAAGAATACCAGATGCTCACTTTGTATGGGAAG
Organism: Aliarcobacter butzleri; assembly: GCA_012522985.1. GTDB lineage: Bacteria > Campylobacterota > Campylobacteria > Campylobacterales > Arcobacteraceae > UBA6211. The sequence goes on along the minus strand of JAAYJJ010000164.1, from coordinate 6,848 downwards.
GCAAATACAATGGTGCAAAAGTAATAGTTATTACTCCAGAATTTAACGCTAGTGCAAAATCAGCTGATTTATGGCTACCTATCAAAGCTGGAACAGACAATATCCTAGCAATGGCGGTAATCCATGAGATAATTAAAAACAAATATTATAAACCAGAGTTTATCAAAACATATACAGACTTACCATTTTTGGTAAAAGTAGATGATAAAAAACTCCTTAGAGCTAGTGATTTTGTTACAAAAGATGCATCAAGCTACTCTGCTACTCAAAAAGCAAATAAAGATGATGAAGAGATATATTATTGTTATAACACTAAAACAAACTCTATTGCACAAATGCCAGGAAGTGCTGGAAGCAAAGACAAAACTCTAAAAATCAAAGATTTTGGTATAGATCCAGTGTTAGAGGGTGTTTGGGAGATAGATGTAAATGGTAAAAAAGTAAAAGTTACAACTGTTTTTGAAATCCTAAAGCAAAATGCAGAGCCTTTTACAGCTGAATATGCAGCAAAAGAGTGTTTTACAAATATAGCTCCATCAGTTATAAAGCAATTAGCTTTTGATATGTCTATACCAAAAGTGGTTGAGACTACAACGGGTTTTAGTTTAAATAAATATTTCAATGGAATATTAAGTATTTGGAATATATGCTCTATCGCAGGACTTACAGGTAAAATGGGACCTTATGGTGGTATCAACACTGAAGGAGAATGGACACTAAATGGTCTTGGAGGACTTAGTGGTTTTGCTGGTAAATATAATCCTAGATTTGGATCAGGATTTGTAGGTGAGTTTGTTATGGGTGAAGGACTTGCTACTGTTGAAGAGTATTTTTCAAACGACGATATAGTAAGAGCTCACCAAAGTAATGGTAATAAATCTGGTATTGATAAAGCTGAATATCTAAAAATAGTAAAAGCTATGCTTGAAAAAGGTGATATGAGCAAAGATGAAAGCGGAACAGGACATAGACATTGGGATCCAGAAGTTGCTATTTTGATAGCTGATTCTAGATTTAGAAGAAACAAAGGAAGCAAATATAGAGAAGCATTTTTAAAGAAAATGAAACACTTAACAATAGTTGATTTTAAGATGAGTGAAGCAGCTGTTTATGCTGATATATTACTTCCTGCAAAATCACACTATGAAGTATGGGATATAAGAACTTCCCCAGGGTATCATAGGTTTACAAACCTTGCTCAACCAGTAGCAAATATCAAACCAGTTGGTGAGGCTATGGATGAGTGGTCAATGTTTAGTTTGATCTCTAAAAAATTAGAAGAGATAGCAAACTTACCAGAAAATAAAGAAAAAGCAAAAGTAGCAGATGATAAAAGATATGCTAGAGATGGTGTACATGAACTTGATATTTTCTATAAAGAGTTTACAAACACTGATGAAGAGTCTGAATCACTAATGGAGCCATATTTAGGTACAGATAAACAAGCAGTTGAAGCTGCTCTTCAAGTATGTGAACAGTATGAACCTCATACAATAGAGAAGATGTATAAACAAGGCGGATTTTTACAAATCAACTCAAAAGGTGCAACATCTTCACCACTTTATACAGATATACCATATAATACTATGGAAAATCATCTATTTAAATTTGCACCATTTCACACAACAAGTGGAAGACAAACGTTTTATGTAGATCATGATATGTTTATAAGACTTGGTGCTATGACAAATACAGGTATGAAGGGTATTAGACCAGAAAGTAGTGCATATCCTTTTGGATTTTTGACTCCACATGCTAGATGGTCAATACATAGTAACTATAAAACAAGTAGAACATTACAAAGACTCCAAAGAGGTAAACCTTATGTTGCAGTTAATCCAAAAGTTGCTGAAATCAAAGGAATAAAAGATGGTGATGAGATAAGAATTTATAACAGACTTGGTGAGTTTTATGCTATGGCAAAAGTTAGCTCTTCAGCTCCTATGGATTCATTGGTAATGGAACATGGTTGGGAGCCATATATGTATAGAAACTTAAAAGGGCACAATGAAGTAGTACCAACAGCTTTAAATCTTTTAGAGATGAGTGATGGTTGGGGACATTTACAAAGTGGTGCATTGTGGGATGGTAACCAATATGCTTATGATGGTGCTGTAAACTTTGAAAAAGCAAGAAAGTAAGGGGAGGAGTAGTTTATGTCACAAAGACAATTAGCAATGGTAATGGATCTAAATAAATGTATCGGCTGTCAAACTTGTACTGTTGCTTGTAAAACACAATGGACAAATAGAAATGGCCGTGAATATATGTATTGGAATAATGTTGAGACCTATCCAGGAACTGGTTATCCAAAAAATTGGATGGAGCTTGGAGGTGGTTTTGATGAAGCGGGTGATTTACAAGATGGTATTATTCCAAATATAGAAGCTGATTATGGTGTACCTTGGGATTATAACTTTGATGAAGTAGGTGAAGGGAAACAACTTGTTCCAAATGTAGAACCAACTTGGGGACCAAACTGGGATGAAGATGAGGGAACTGGAAATTTTCCAAATGATAACTATTTTTTCTATATTCCTCGTATTTGTAATCACTGTACAAATCCAGGGTGTTTAAGCTCTTGCCCTAGAGATGCTATATTTAAAAGAGATTTAGATGGTGTAGTACTTGTTGATTTAGATAGATGTCAAGGGTATAGATATTGTATAGCAGGGTGTCCATACAAAAAAATCTATTTTAATCCAAAACTATCAAAAAGTGAAAAGTGTATATTTTGTTTTCCTAGAATTGAGCAAGGTTTACCACCAGCTTGTGCACAACAGTGTGTTGGTAGAATAAGATTTGTAGGCTTTTTGGATGATGAAAACTCTCAAGTACATAAACTTGTACATAAATACAAAGTTGCACTTCCACTTAGAGCTGATAGAGGAACAGGTCCAAATGTATATTATATCCCACCAACAGAAGCACCACCAAAGTTTGATGCAGAGGGTAATGTAATAGAAGGAAGTAATAGAATACCTATTGAAGAGTTAGAAAAACTATTTGGTGCTGAGGTTAATGATTCTATCAAAACACTAAAAGAAGAGATGGCAAAAAGAAAAGAGACAGGCAAAAGTGAGCTTATGGACTTACTTATAGCTTACTCACACTCTGAGATGTTTAGACTAGATAATGAGTACTATCAAAAACAAGGTACAAATAGATTAGCACCAGTAGATAATAGATATCTAAGTGGTAAAAACACTCAAAAAATTACAAGATTTTTAAGGAGCAAATGATGGTAGCAACTAATAGTATCAAAAAATTGGTAAGTAGCTCTATAGTGGCTACTGCTTTTGCAATAAGTGGTGCATTTGCAGCTCCAGTTATTACAGTATATAAAGTAGATGATGATATTAAATATATAGGATCTGATTCTAAGCTTTGGAAAAAAGCAAAAGAGAGTGAAGTGATAGCTTATCCTCAAACTACTATTCATCTTAATGATAAAAAAGCAAATGAGCTAAATGAAGCTAATAAGGCCAAAAAGATTAAAGTTAAAGCTTTAAGTGATGGTAAAAATATAGCTTTTAAAGTAGAGTGGGCTGATCAGACTATGTCTATACAATCAGGTAATGCTATAAAAAATACAGAATTTCCAGATGGTTTTGCTGTACAGTTTGCATCAAAATATGATGATCCATCAAAGCTACCTTATATAGGTATGGGAAGTGAAAATAGACCAGTAGTTGTATATCTTCAAAAAGCTGTAGCAAAACTCTTTGAACCAAATGGATATGGTGAAGTTGATAAGCAAGTCAATCGTGCAAATGCACCATATTTTGAAAAAGATTTGGAAAAATTTGATATAGATGTAGAGCATTTAGCAAGAAGATCTTATCAAAAAGCTTTTGTTTCTGAAGGTTTTGGTTCAATGACTGAAATCAAAGATAAAAGTAGTGAGTTTTTAATGGATCTAAAATACAAAAAATCATTTTTTTCACCAAAAGGATGGGAAGGTACAGTTGTAAGAGCCTTAAATGATGAGTATGTAAAAATATATAATGATCCATTTCCTGTAGCATTTGCTGTATGGGATGGTGATAAAATGAACAGAGATGGATTAAAACATCTATCTACTTGGGTGATAGTTGAATTTGATGGAGTAAACTCTAATGACAATCTTAAAAAAGAGTTTGACAAATCTTTAGAGAGTGCAAATATAGAAAATGGTAAACTTCTTACAAAAGAAAATTGTGCAAGTTGCCATAACTATGCTGATGTACATGAAGCAGCTTCACCATATATGGCACCAAATTTAAGCAATATTGGTGGGTATAGCACAACTCCATATCTAATAGAGTCAATAGTTGAGCCAAATAGTGTGATAGTTCCTGGATACAATCCAAATGCACACTCAAACTTTGCTTGGTTTTATGGAGATAAGGAGAGTGGTTATACATCGGCTATGCCTGCTTTTGATTATTTTAGTGAACAAGAGTTATTAGATATAGTATCTTATCTAAAAACATTAAAATCGGAGGTTGAGTAATGAAAACAATAAAAGCAATATTTGTAGGTTTTATGTTTTTTGTTGTTTCTTCAACTTTTTCAAATGCTACTGAAGTAGAAAAAGAGGGCTTTTTAACAACAAAATGGTGTGCAGAAAATGGTATGTTTACAAATTGTAGATTAGAGACTGTTTTTTGTGGATATGAGGGATGTTTAAAAGAGATGGAAGAGTTTAGTACAGATATCAACGGTGAGTTGGTTTTATATGTACATGATGAGGGAAAAATCTATGGATTGAAGTTTCCACCTTCTATTAAAATATATCAAATTCTAACTGAGGCTTTAAATAAAAATGAAGTTACTCTAACTGGTAAACTAGATAATAATATTTTAATGGTTGAAGAGTATGAGGCTCCACCACCACCTAAAAAAGAGTTCTTTAAAGGGTGTTTATAATATAATCTGGCCTCGTGCCAGATTATAAATTGGATTTTTTATAAATATTTTAGAGTATTTATAGAAAATTTTATTTAGCGGTAAGGTAAAATGGATAAAAAAAATAGAGTTTATATGTATGCGTTTTTATCAAAAATATATAATGATGTTTTAGATAAAGAGTATTTAGAAGAGTTAAAGCAAAACAGTGACTTATTGGAACTTATTGGTGAAAATACAAAAAATTGGTTTTTACAAACTTCACTAGAAGAGATATATAAAGAATCAAATGTTGATTATACTACACTTTTTTTAATGAATGCCAAGCCTATAGAAACCTCTATAATAGATGCTAAAGATGAGATTTTAATAGGTTTATCAAACCCAGTTATGCAGTTTTATTTTAACCATGGATATGAGTTAAATCTAGGTGCTTCTAACCTTCAAACACCAGATCATATAGCTTTGGAGTTTGCTTTTATGCAAAATCTTGTAAGTAAAGATGAGTTACAAGCACAAAAAGAGTTTTTACAAATGCACTTATTAAATTGGGCAGTACCTTATTTTATGGCTATTAAATAGATGGCCGTAACTCCACTTTATCAAGATTTGTCTGATTTTGTAATAGAGTTTTTAGCAAATGATTTTTCATATATTGTAAGCGAACTTGAAAAAGAAGAGTAATTTAGCTAAAATATAGTAAAAAAGGAAAGAGTTATGTCAAAAATAGTAGTACCATTAGCAAAAGGCTTTGAAGAGATAGAAGCTGTTAGTATTATAGATGTTTGTAGAAGAGCTGATATAAATGTAGTTGTTGCAGGAGTCAATGAGCTAGATGTACAAGGTGCAAATGGCATAGTTATTAGATGTGATGAAAGTTTTGCTAATATAGACTTTGATAGTGTAGATATGATAGTACTTCCTGGTGGATGGGATGGTACAAATGCTTTAGCAAATGATGCAAAAGTCCAATCAACACTAAAAGAGTTTAAAGCAAAAGACAAATATATAGGAGCTATTTGTGCAGCACCTTTTGCACTAAATAAAGCAGGAGTTCTAAGCCAAACTTATACTTGCTATCCAAGTGTAGAAAAGGATATAAGAACTGAAGGTTATAGAGATGATCAAAAGGTTATACTTGATGGTAAGGTGATGACTTCACAAGGTCCAGCTACTGCTATGTGCTTTGGGCTTGAGATAGTTAAGCTTTTAAAAGGCAATGGAGCTTATGATAGCATAAAAGCAGGATTATTGGCTAATTTTTGCTAAATATAGATGAAAAAATATAATATATTTGATTCTATAGTTGTAGATAAAAAAGAGGAGAGATTTTTTGAGATTTTTAAAAATGATCTAATCAAAATAGAAAAAATAGTCTCAAACGGGCAAAGTTCACCAAAGGATTTTTGGTATATACAAGAAGACAATGAATTTGTAATACTTTTAAAAGGTTTTGCTATTATAGAGTTTGAAGATAAAGATATAGAGCTAAAAGAGGGTGATTATATCATCATTTCAGCTCTACAAAAGCATAGAGTCAAGTTTACAAGCCAAGATAGTCCTACTATCTGGCTTGCTGTTTTTTATAAGTAATTATTTAAAAATCGACAATAACACACCAGCAGCGACTGCTGAACCAATAACACCAGAAACATTAGGACCCATAGCATGCATTAAAAGCACATTAGATGGATCTGCTTCTTGACCAACCTTTGTAGCAACCCTAGCTGACATTGGTACTGCTGATACTCCAGCTGCTCCAATAAGAGGATTGATTTGATTATCTTTAGAGCTAAATTTATTCATAATCTTAGCCATAATAACCCCACCTGCTGTTCCAAAGCTAAATGCTACTAGACCAATGATCAATATACCCAAAGTCTCTGCTACTAAAAATGACTCAGCAGCTAGTTTTGATCCAACTGATAGACCAAGAAGTATTGTAACTATATTGATAA
>JAAYJJ010000163.1 GCA_012522985.1 Aliarcobacter butzleri | reverse complement strand
TTTCATCATGTTGTTTTGGTCCATAATTATTTGAACAGTTTGTAATAACTGTGCTTAAACCATATGTCTCTTGATAACTTCTTACAATCATATCACTAGATGCTTTGCTAGCACTATATGGAGAGTTTGGAGCATAAGGAGTACTTTCAGTAAATAGGTCTAGTGGATCATCACTAAGTGTTCCATATACTTCATCTGTAGAGATATGATGAAATCTCGGTAATTTTGAATTTTGAATTTTGAGTGTTGAATTATCCTTTTCATTCATAATTAAACATTCATCATTATTAATTCCATTTAAATATCGTGAACGATATTTAAATGGCTTCTCCATCCAATGTTTATATGCTACATCAAGTAAAGTAAATGTTCCATTTACATTTGTTTGCACAAATACTCCAGGGTTTTTAATACTATTATCTACATGTGATTCTGCTGCAAAATGTATTACACTTTCTATATCAAATTCAGTAAATATAAATTCTACTAATTCACGATTACAAATATCACCTTTTATAAACTTATATCTAGGATTTCCTTCTACTTCTTTTAAGTTTTCCAAATCTCCTGCATAGGTTAGCAAATCTATATTTACAAGATTATAGTTTGGATAGTTTTCTAAAAAATATGGTACAAAGTTAGATCCTATAAATCCTGCACATCCAGTTACTAGAATAGTTTTATTATCGTTATTAAACATCACTTTCCTTTACTAAACTATATAAGTACTCACCATATCCATTTTTAGCAAGTGGCTTTGCAATCTCTAAAATCTTCTCTTTATCAATCCATCCATTATTATAAGCTATCTCTTCAAGACAAGCTATTTTATACCCTTGTCTATGTTCAATAGTTTGTACAAATTGCCCAGCATCAAGTAAACTATCATGAGTTCCAGTATCAAGCCATGCAAATCCACGACCAAGAAGTTCTACTTTTAATTTACCTCTTTTTAGGTACTCTTGATTTATAGTTGTGATTTCTAGTTCACCTCTATGACTTGGTTTTACATTTTTAGCAATCTCTACAACACTATTATCATAAAAGTATAATCCAGTGACAGCAAAGTTTGATTTTGGTTTAGATGGTTTTTCTTCAATACTAATTGCTTGTTTATTTTCATCAAATTCAACAACTCCAAACCTTTCTGGATCTTTTACTTGATATCCAAATATAACACCACCTTCTTTAATTAAAGCTGCATTTTTCAACATAGGAGAGAATCCTTGACCATAGAAAATATTATCTCCTAAAATAAGGCATACACTATCATCTCCTATAAACTCTTCACCCAAAATAAAAGCTTGAGCCAAACCATCTGGGCTTGGTTGGACTTTATAGCTTAAACTCAAGCCCCAATCACTTCCATCTCTTAAAAGCTCTTCAAATCTTGGTAAATCCTCTGGAGTTGAGATGATTAAAATATCTTTAATTCCAGCAAGCATAAGTACTGATAGTGGATAATATATCATAGGCTTATCATATATTGGAAGAAGTTGTTTACTTATACTTTTTGTAACTGGATAGAGCCTTGTCCCACTTCCTCCTGCTAATATAATTCCTTTCATTTATCCTCTCCTATTATATTATTTTCTTTAAGCCTATCTATCACCATTTGTGGTGTGATATTTTTCATACAAATATTATCTTGACACTTTTTCATAACCTCACTTTTATAGCAAGGATTACATTCTAGCTCTAATCTTATAATCTCTACCTTATTATATGGAGTCTTATATGGACCTGTTTGTTCTGCTGGTGTAGGACCTATTAGACAAAAAATAGGCGTATTAACCGCTGAAGCTATATGAGCTGTTCCTGTATCTGTTACTACCAAAGCTTTAGCATGTTCTATTACACTTACGAGTTCTACAACAGATATTTTTCCTACTAAATCTATAACATTCTCACTATACGGTTTAAGTGGCTCAAAAAACTCCACTTCATTACTAGCTCCAACCATCACTATCTTTTGATTTTTGGGCATCATAGCTAAAAGCTCTTTCCATCTATAGTGAGGCCAAGCCCTATAGTTGATTCTCTTTTTTTTATTGTGTGAATTACTAGGACTAAAAACTATATAATTTTCAGGTAAATCAAACTTTTTTTCAAGATCATCATAACAAGCCCCCTTTAATGTAGGAAAAGAATCCATTATAATATCTTTACTTATAATTGTAGCATAAAATTCTTTACAAATCTCTACCATATGAGTTTTACTTATCTTAATATCTTCACAAAACCAGCCTATTTTTTTATTTGCTTTGATATTTTGCAACAGGCTCTTAAACTGTTTACCCATCTCAAAGTTTATTAGTATATCATAAGGCTCTTTTTTAGAATAGTTAATAATATCTCTTTTTTCTTTACTAAAAAAAATAGGTACTTTTTTATATTTTAGATGAAATACTCTATTTACTCTATCATCATTATCAAAAAGTTTTGCACTAGATGGAGTGGAGAGAAAATCTATTTTTACATCTTTACCATACTCTTTATATAAAGCATCTATTATAGATGTTGCATATACTAGATCACCCAAAGCACCACATCTAACTACCAAAACCCTCACCTTTTGCCTTTATAGATATGTGGATACTCTTCTTTAAATCTTCTATGTTGCCACATCCATTGATCTGGTAAGGCTCTTATTTGCTTCTTTATAGCATCTGCTTGAGCTTGAGTTAAAGACTCTATGCTAGAGCTACTATCCATAAGTATTGGAGGATAGACAATAATTTCATATTTTCCAAACTCTTTTAGTACTGCAAAAGCAGGTAAAAGTACAGCGTCAAACTTCATAGCAAGTCTAGCAGGAACATCCGTTTGTAAAGCCTTTTTACCAAAGAGTTCTACTTCTATACCACCTTTTGAAGATGATGTATGCTGATCTACTACAAGTCCAATATTATGCTTAGATTTCAAAGCCTTTATAAGTCCTCTTGTAGCCCCATCTCTATCTAAAATATTACAATCATCTAAAGTTCGTTTTTCTTTTAGTTCTTTATTTAAATATTGGTTATTTAAAGGACGCCCTACTACACTTATAGGCTTATATTTTGCAAAATATCTGCTTAAAAGCTCCCAATTACCATAATGAGCAGTAATAAATATAATACTCCTATTTTGCTTCATAGCCTCTACTATATACTCTTCACCAATTATAGTTATTTTTTTTGATAATTGCTCTTTAGACAAAGAAGGGTTTATAATAAACTCATATAGATTATATGCTAGATTTTTATAAGAGTTACTTATAATCTCTTTTTTTCTCTCTAAGCTTAAGCCATCACCAAAGACAAAATCTAGATTTTCCATAGGTACAAGTTTATGCTTACCATCAAATTTTTGAATCAAATATGTTAAAAAATTCAAAAAACCCTTCGCTACTTGATTTGGCATAATAATAACTATTATTTTTACTATTTTGTATAAGATATAAAAAGAAAAATCTTTTAGATCAAATCCCTCTTCATTTTTTTCTAAACTCAAGCAAAATCTCCTATGCTTGGCCGCTAATATCCAAAACTGCTTTTAGCATACCATCTTTTTGAATAACTTTTTAACTTGCACGTAACGAACTCTTTTGTCTGTTGATTTGCCCTTCTATACTTTTTAATACATGCCAATACTTCTCATAAAAAGGAACATCAATTACTTTGATTTTCTCTCTTCTTATGATATCTATAATCTCTTTTATAGAATATATATAATAAATCTTATTTATGGCTCTTTGAGATCTATACTCTTTCATAATTTCTAAGTTTTTTATCCATACCTCTTTTTCTATACCATTAACTGAGACTAGATTTCTTATATTTTCTATCTCATCTTCTAGTTTTTGTTCATATAAACTAGCCTCTTTTTCCACTCTTTCTTCTATGGATTGTTCATGACTTAATAGTATATTTACCAACTCATCATCTGCTATTCTTTTTGTGCTTAGATCATAAGAGTAGTGACTTTGTTTATCAAAATCTTTATCAATAGCCTTTAAAATTTGTGCAGAAATCATCAAATATACATACTTATCCTCTTTACCATCTTTAAACTCAATCCCATATTGTGAAATCATAGGTCTTGGTCCACTATATTTTATTTTACGCATAGACATCTCCATTATAATGTTTTTATTCTATCAAATCAATCTTTTATTTTTGCTTAATTCTTCTATACCATTTTAGAATAAAAATACAAAAATCTTATCTTAACAAATACTTAACATTCTTTAGATACAATGCCATTATGCTAAAACAGAAAATTTTATTATTAGAAGATGATTTACTATTTGCCGAGAGCCTTTGTGAATATTTACAAAATTGTGATTTCATAGTTGATTTGGCCTCAAATATACAAGAAGCTCTAGAGATGTCATATAAAAGCAATTATGATTTATATATATTAGATATCAATCTACCAGATGGCTCTGGATTAGAGTTGCTTAAAAGTTTGCGAGAATCAGATAATAAAACTCCAGCTATATTTTTAACCTCTTATAGAGATAAAGATACTTTATGCAAAGGTTATATTAGTGGATGTGATGATTTTTTAAATAAACCCGTAGATTTAGATGAACTATACTATAAAATAGTAGCTATTTTTAAAAGAAGTGGAACATTAAATAAAAAAATAAAATTATGTGAAAATTTTGAATATGATTTACTTAAAAAAGCTCTTTTTTGTGATAATGAGCTAGTAGTTTTACCGCAAAAAACTGCACTACTACTTGATTTATTTGTTAAAAATAGTGGTGAATTAGTAAGAAAAGAGGATATCGTATCATACCTTTGGAGTCCTCAAGAAAGCTATAGTGAAGGCTCTATAAGAGTCTATATCAACCAACTTAAAAAACTTCTAGGTGAAAATATTATCAAAAACCATAAAGGTTTAGGATATACATTTGAAAACTAAAAAATCTGATTTTATATTATCACATTTTATTTTAGTATTTTTTATCGTTTTAATCTCTTTATTTATACAAAGTTTACTTATAGAAAATTTTGATATACACAATATAATAAATACTTTTGTATTAAATATAATAATAGCTCTATTCTTTTTATCTATATATAAAGT
>JAAYJJ010000024.1 GCA_012522985.1 Aliarcobacter butzleri | reverse complement strand
GTATTTATACTAAGTGGAGCTTTAATTTTTGGTGGATTTCTTAAAATATAGTTATTTAACATTAAATTAACACTTAATTGTTAAAATTATCAAAACAAAATCATATAAAGGAAAGTACCCTATGGATATAGAACTACTACAAAAAATAACAGATTATGGAATCATAGGACTTTTGGGTTTAATGGTATTTGTTTCAGTTTGGCTTTGGATAGAAAGGCTAATGTTTTATAAAAAAATAGATATTAAAAGCTATGATTCAAAAGAGAGCCTTGAAATAGATCTAACAAACAATGTCAATATCATAGCATCTTTTGCATCTAACTCACCTTATATTGGGCTTTTAGGAACTGTAATAGCCATAATTATTACATTTTATATTATGGGACAAAGTGGCAATATGGATGTAAAAAACATTATGACTTCACTGGCTCTAGCACTAAAAGCCACTGCTATGGGTCTAGCTGTAGCTATACCATCAATGTTTTTTTATAACCACCTAGCAAGAAGAGTTGAGGTTATTTTAGGAAAATGGGAAATATTACAAAATGGCAAAAATTAAAAAGTTTGACTCAATCAATGTAGTTCCTTTTATAGATATAATGCTTGTTTTACTTGTGATTATACTTACAACTGCTTCATTTGTATCTCAAGGGATTATACCTGTTGATTTACCAAGCTCAAGCTCTAGTGATAGACTTGAACCCCAAAAAGAGCTAATCATCACTATCAACGAAAATTGTGAGATTTTTTTTGATAAAGAACTAGTAAATAAAGAAGACTTTGAAGATAGACTTCTTTTAGTTGATAAAAAAACAGATATTCTTATCAATTGTGATAAAAACATCTCTTTTGAGAAGTTTGTATTTATATTGGATTTGGCAAAAAAGCACTCATTTGAATCTCTAGGGATTATCACAGATGATACAAAATAGATATTTTAACTCATTTTTTCTTACATTGGCTATATTTTGTTTTTTGATTTTTGCTACATTTATACTTATAAATAAAGAAGCCAAAGCTATTACTATTCAAAAAACAGATAAAATAAGCTTTAAAATAGTCTCACCAAAACCAATAATACCACCAAAAATACCTATAGAAGAAGCTTATAAAGAGCCTATTAAAGAGATAGAGCCAATAATAGAAAAACCTATTGAAAAGATAGTAGAAAAAAAGACAACAAAGCCTAAAAAAGAAAAACCTAAAGATATAGCAAAAACATCATCTCCTAAAGAGCAAAAACCACAAGAGATACCTCTAAAAGAGCCTTTAGAAATATCCAAAAATGAAGATTTTATAGTAGTAGAAGAACCTATAAATCAAGTAATCACCATAGATATAGAGGCTATTAAGAGTGATTTTTTACAAACTATTAAGCACAAAATCAACCAAAATAAAGTCTATCCCAAAAGAGCAGTTTCAAGAAGAATACAAGGTGAGGTTGATGTTAAATTTAAGCTATCTCAAAATGGTACAGTTTTTGATATAAATATAGAAGGACACAATATATTTAAATCAAGTATAGAAGATGCTTTATATAAATCTTTTCCTATCAATATACCAAAAGAGTTAGATGTGTTTCCAATGGTTATAAGTTTTACAATAGCTTTTCATCTTAGGTAGATTTTCTACTAAAAGTCTATATTTTATGCTATACTTATACAAAAATAGGATTTAAAAGTGATACTAAAGTTTAAAGATTGGTACCCTAGTGTTGGTACAAACTCATGGATAGCTCCAAGTGCTGATGTTATAGGCAATGTCACTATAGGAAAAGATTCTTCTATATGGTTTGGCACTGTTATAAGAGGTGATGTACACAAGATAATCATAGGAGATAGAACATCTATTCAAGATCTATCTATGGTACATGTCACCCACTACAAAAAAGAGGATATGAGTGATGGTCATCCTACTATTATAGGCAATGATGTAACTATTGGGCATAAAGTTATGCTTCATGGATGTACTATAGAAGATGGATGTTTGATAGGTATGAGTGCTACTATACTTGATGGTGCCGTTATAGGGCAAGGCTCTATAGTAGGGGCTCATTCACTAGTAACTCAAGGCAAAAAGTTTCCTCCAAGGTCTCTTATTATGGGAAGTCCAGCCAAAGTAGTAAGAGAGCTTACACAAGAAGAAGTAGATGGGCTTATAGCTCACGCTGCTAGATATGTAAAGTTTAAAAACGAATATATCTAGTACCTTAGGCTAAGATTTAATTAAATCTTAGCTCTATATTTTGGATAATAACTTTTTATTAAACTCTATTGCTATATCTCCTAGTTCTTCTATCATAAGATTAAGAGTTATGCTATTTTGTTCTTTTTTTGCAATATGAACTTTATAATATTTTGCCCATTTATTTTCTAAAGGAATATGAAAACTATTTCTATCTTCATCACTCAAAAGAGTAAGCTTTAATAACTCATCATCACTATAAATAGTATAATTGTATTTTTGATGATAAAAACTATCAGGTATATAAACACCAACTATAAAGTTGTGGTTTTCATCGTTGTATTGTGGTATATGATTAAGATAAGTAGCTGTAAAAATAGCTTTTGTTTCCAAATTTATAACTAAATCAGCTTTTTGGGTATATTGTAAGGCTGTAGAATATACACTATCTGAGATGATGGATTTGGAACTATTTTTATCATAACAAGCACTAAAAAAAAGTAATACTCCAAAAGATATAATATATAAACTCTTCACTATAATCTCCTCTCAAAATTGTAAGAATCTTTAAACCTAAAAGCATTTAGATTTTCTAAAATAGCCAATAAAACTATATAATTTAAAAAAGAACTTCCGCCATAACTAAACATAGGCAAAGGAAGTCCAACAACAGGTGCAAAACCAATAACCATCAAAATATTAACACTAGTATTAAAAAACACCAGCAAAGCTAAACCTGAAGAAAAAACATTAAGAAGATAATCCTCACTAAAATGGTAATTATAATATAATAGGTGTAATATCAGCAAAAAATAGATAAAAATCAAGCCCAAAGCACCTATAAAACCATATCTTTCTATTAAATACGCAAATATAAAGTCACTTGTAGCAATAGGTAAAAACTTTAATTGTGCTTGTGTTGCTTCATCTACACTTTTGCCTGTTAGTCCACCTGAACCTATAGCTATAATGGATTGCCTTACATGATAGCTAGGCTCTTCACTTATAAAATCAGTAATTCTCTTTTTTTGATAATCTTTTATACCATAATTATACATTAAAGGTGCAATAATTGCCAAAATAATCAATATACTTACCCATATTCTTAACTGAACACCAACTATAAATAAAACTCCAAATCCAACAAAAGCAAAAATCAAAGCTGTACCCAAATCTGGTTCTTTTGCTATTAAAATAGTAGGCAAAAGTATATACATAGATAAAATCGCAAAAGATTTCAATCCATATCCATCTTTTGGTGGTGGTTTGTGTTTGATAAGATATCCTAGCATAAGTAAATAAATAGGCTTAATCAACTCTGATGGTTGTAGTGTAAGCCCTATTATAGGTATCTCAATCCATCTTTTTGCACCAAGCTTTGTAACTCCAAAAAGTTCTACCATAATAAGCAAAGCAATCCCTATCCAATATAAAAAAGGTATAAGTAAAACTGCTCTTCTTATAGGTAGATAAAAAACCACAATAAAAGCAACAAAAGCAATAACAAAATAAAAAAGTTGCTTAACGCCCAATACTTCATTTATTTCATTGATTAAATGATAAGAAAACAGTATTATTGGTATAACTAAAATTATAGTTACAAAGTCAAAATGTGATATAATTCTTTTATCAAAAAAACGCATATGGAAGATTATCAAAAAATGGATAAAAAAGAGGTATCATTAGAGGATATTGGACTTAGATTGGATCTTTTTTTATTAAAACATCTCAACGAATCAAGAAATAAGATAGAGAATTTTATAAAAAGTGGATCTGTTTTGATAAATAACTCTAAAGTAGTAAAAAGTGGTTATAAGTTAAAAGTTAATGATATCGTTATGTATAATTCAAAAGAGTTATTAAAAGATAGTGAAAACGAGAGCTATAATATAGATTTTGATGTAGAAATCATATATGAAGATGAAGATATATTAGTAATAAACAAACCTTCAAATCTTACAGTTCATACAGCTCCAAGTGTAAAAGAGGCTACTTTGGTTGATTGGCTCAAATCCAAAAACTTTTCACTATCAACTATCAATGATGAATATAGACATGGTATTGTTCATAGGCTAGATAAGGGAACAAGTGGTATTTTAATAATAGCAAAAAACAATTCAACACATATAGCTTTAAGTGAACAATTAAGCAATAGAACTATGGGTAGATACTATTTAGCTATTGTAGATTTACCATTAAAAGAGAACCTTTTTATAGAAAAACCTATAGCTAGAAATCAAAAAAATAGATTAAAAATGGCAATATCTGAAGATGGAAGATATGCAAAAACTGCTTTTTGTAAACTTTTGACATCTAAAGATAATAACTTTGAACTAATAGCAGCAAAGCTTTTTACAGGAAGAACACATCAAATACGTGTACATTTAAATTCTATAAATCGTCATATTTTAGGTGATAATTTATATGGTTTTAAGGGCGATTGTGGTATTTTTTCAAGAATATATTTACACGCATATATTTTGTATTTTATACATCCTAGCAAAAATGTAAAAATGACATTTACGGCTAAAATACCTAAAGATATTATAAGTTTTTTAGAGACTAACTTTAACACAAAGGAATATAATGAAAAGATTATTAAAGATAACATCATCAATTGTTTTGATTTTATTTATTAGTGGATGTTCTATAAGCAACCCTGTATCCCAAAAAGTACCTCAAGCTTTTGATCAAACTATAGAGCCTATGGATGCTTCTTTGATCAAAACTATACCAGATATGAACTCTGTTGCTTTTGAGTGGGGAAGACATGAAAACCCAAGTGTTGTTGGATATAACTTATATAGATCAAATCTTCAAAAAGATGGCGATAAACTAATAAAAGTTGCAACAATAAAAAATAGATTTATTACCCACCATGTTGATCCAAAACTAGATCCAAATACTCAATATCTTTATGCAATAAGTGCATACAAAGAAGATGGTAATGAATCACAAATAAGCAAAAGTGTCTCAGTACAGACTCTTCCTCTTTTTGAATCAGTTAGTTATATAGTAGCTATAAGTAATCTTCCAAAACAGATCAAAATACTATGGAGACCTCATACAAACGAAAGAGTAAAAAGTTATATTATTGAGCGAACTGATAGCTCAACTACCAAATGGAAAGAGATAGCTGAAGTTCAAGGAAGATTGAGTGTTGAATATATAGATGAAGGTTTAGGAAGCAATGAAATCTATACATATAGAATAAAGGCTGTAACATTTGATAAAATAGCATCAAAACCTAGTGAAATGGCAAAAGCAAATACAAAACCACTTCCTGAAGATATTAGAAACTTATATGCTTCAAAAGATTTACCAAGAAAAATAGATCTTACTTGGGAAGCTTCAAATACAAGTGATGTAACTGCATATAAAATCTATATTTCTGATAATGTTGATGGTAAATATAAAGAGCTTGTTACTGTAAATGCTAATACTTTAAATTTTTCTCATTTGATAAGTAGTGATGGTGAAGTGAAGTTTTATAAAATTAGCTCTATAGATAAAGATAAACTAGAATCTGCTATGAATTTAACGCCAACTATGGGAGCAACACTTTCAAAACCTGTTAAACCTGTTATTACTCTAGCTCAAATCCAAGGTGAAAAAGCTATACTCAACTGGGTTGCTGGTGATAATAGAGCTGTTTCATACAATGTTTACAAAACTATAAAAACTGGATTTTTCTCTAAAAAAGTAGAAAAAATAGAAAATATCCAAGGTTTAAGATTTGAAGATAGAGATATAGTAAGAGGTGCAGAGTACCAATATACTATAGAAGCTATAGATCAATATGGTTTAGTATCAGAGCAAACAAAAGAAGCAAGACTTATTTTACCTAAACTTCCAGAGGTAAAATAATCTATGCCTCATATTGTTTTTGAAAAACCAAATAACCTAAGCTTTCCGCTACAAAGCGATAATATTGAGTTTGTTTGTGAAGCAAAATCTCCTTATGAATCAAAGATATTGATCAAATATGATAATATGGAGTTTTTGCTAAGCAAAAAAAATAGACCATCAAAAACAAATCCAAATTTACAAATCCTAAAAGCAGATAAACCAACAAGACCTTCTAAAGCTGTTGTTATCAAAAAAACCTTACAAGAGTTTGTTGATAGATATCAAGTTACACCTGTTTTTTCAAATATCCAAAATCTAAAAGATTATACCAAAAAGGGTAGCTTATATCTTAAAGAGATTGAATACTTTATAAAAGGTTTTAAAACAGATAAAAAAATCTTTGTAGAAATAGGATTTGGAAGCGGAAGACACCTACTTTATCAAGCAAAACAAAACCTAGATAAGCTAATCATAGGATTAGAGATACATACTCCTTCTATTGAGCAAGTTCTTAGACAAATAGAGCTTCAAAATATTAAAAATGTATTGGTTTTAGATTATGATGCTAGGCTATTTTTGGAGTTTTTAGACTCAAATAGTATAGAAAAGATATTTGTACATTTCCCTGTTCCATGGGAAAAAAAGCCTCATAGAAGAGTTTATAGCAAAGAGTTTGTAGATGAAGCTATAAGAGTTTTAAGTATAGATGGCTCTTTGGAGCTTAGAAGCGATAGCAAAGAGTATTTTGATTTTGCACTCTCTATTTTGACTAATCTTTCAAAGGCATCTATACATATAGATATAAATAAAGATCTTCAAATAAGTAGCAAATATGAAGATAGATGGAAAAAACAGGGCAAAAACATCTATGATCTAGTACTAACAAATCAAATAGATTCTTTAAATAAAGAGCAATTAGATGATTTTTCTTTTACAAAACATATAGCTTTTAAGATAATAGATAAACTACCCCCTAAGCCTATAGTAAAGGGTGATTTTTTTGTCCATTTTAGAGATATTTATATTATAGATGATAGTAGTTATTTATTAGAGGTAACTTTTGGAGACTTTAATAAGCCTCTTACAAAATATATCTTTATAGATCAAAATATAACTAGATATATTCAAGGTGAACCTTTAGCTACAAAAGCTAACCTTAAAGCACATAGATTGATAGATGAGTTTATAAATAATGATTAAAGCCAAAGATATATATCTCTCATACGATAAAGAAAAGTTTGTTATAAAAAAGGGTAACTTCCATATAAAAGACAAAGATTTTGTTTTTATTGGTGGTACTAGTGGGACTGGTAAATCTACTCTTTTAAAATCTTTTTATGGAGATATATCTTTAAGGCATGGAGATTTGCAAATCAATGATATCAATCTAAAAAACATCTCAAATGCAAAGCTTAGAAAACTAAGAAGAGAGATTGGTATAGTTTTTCAAGATTATAAACTTATAAAAGAGTGGACTATAGAACAAAATATTATGTTACCACTTCTTATCAATGGATATTCTAAAGATCTTTCATATAAACAAGCCCTAAAAATGCTAAATCATATAAAACTAAACCATAAAGTAGGCTACTATCCAGCAGAACTTAGTGGTGGTGAACAACAAAGAATAGCAGTAGCAAGAGCTATAGCACACAATCCAAAACTTGTATTAGCAGATGAACCAACTGGTAACTTAGATGATTACTCTGCTGAAGTTATATGGAACCTTTTAAAAGGAGCAAACGAACAACTAGGTATAACTGTAGTAGTCGTTACGCATAGAGTCCCAAAAAACTTTGGATTAAATTTTAAGCATCTTTCTATAGAAGATGGAGTTATTTATGAAGTTTCTTAAAAATCTAATCTCTTTTTGTATTCCTTTGATTACTATGCTTTTTGCACTTACTATTTTTACTATAGTATCAAGTGCCGTAGATGAATATCATGAAAAGATTAGAAATGATTATGCTATAATAGTAGTTACAAAAACACCTCTAGTTATAAAAGACCTAGATAGTATAGGTGGTATAGCAGTAGAAAAAATAGTTCCTATTGATAGAAATAAAATCCTTACAAGCTTTAAAAATAGGCTTACTCAAAATTCTTTGAAGTTTTTGGATCAAAGATTGCCCTATTTTTATCAAATCTACCTAGATAAATTCCCTACAAGCTCACAACTTGATATAATAATGCAAGAGCTAAAAGATAAACCTTCTATATATCAAATAGAGACTTTTTCAAAAAACCACAACCAAATCTACTCTTTGCTTACTCTTAGTGCAAAAATTGTATTTGTTTTATATATAATTATAGCTCTATTTGCTGTTTTAGTTATCTCAAAGCAGGTAAATATATGGTTTTATGAGCATAAAGAGAGAATAGCTATTATGAAGCTTCATGGTGCATCTGTTTATTATAGTGCAAAACCTATAATTATGCTTACTTTTTTTAGTTCTATTACATCTACTATTATAGTAGTTATTTTTATTATACTCTTTAGTAATAATAGCTCTTTAATCTTTTCTGATGAGCTAAAAGAGATTACTAATATTAGGTTTGATATTTTATTAGAATCTATTAAACTCTTTGCTATATCGATATTTATCTCATTTATATCTATACTTGGTGTATTAACCAAACTCAAAATCAAACCAGATTAAGAAAAGATATGAGATTTTATCAAGGATTATTTGTTTTTATTTTTCTAAGCTCTTTTGTAGTAGCTAATACTAACTCTATAGATGAACAAATACATAAAAATCAAAATGTTTTAGCCCAAAGCCAAAATATCCAAAGTGAAACAAATATCAAAATCCAACTTTTAGCAAAAGAGATAGAGTCTCAAAATAGCGAACTAAACAAAGTAAGCCAAGAAGTACAAAAACTAGAACAACTCATCTCTCAAGATCAAAATAAACTTATATCATCAAAAGATGAAATAGCTCTTTTAAAAAAGAGTGCTACCACATTGGCTGAGGATAAAAAACGATATGAAGAAGAGATTGTTTCTACTATTATCAATGAATTTGCCCTATCTTTGGGGATACAATACTCTTCAAATAAAACTATAGATGAACTTATCGATAAAGAAACTTACTCTTTACTGCTTGAAAACACTCTTGATGAGATAAAAAAACTAGATACTAGATATCATCAAATAACTCAAAATCAAGTAGAAAATCAAAAACAGATAAATAAATTGCAATCTTTTATAGATCAAAATGAAAAAAAGAGAAAAGAGTTAGCAGTTCTTCTTAAGAAACAAGGAGACAATGTTGCTAATCTTGAACAAAAGCACAAAGAGTATCAAGCACAACTTCAAAGTATTATAGATAAACAAAATGAGCTAAATTCACTTTTACAAAAACTAAATATTATAAAAAAAGAAGAAGTTCAAAAAGAAGAAGAAAGAGCAAAAGCAGCACAAAAAGCCCAACAAGAAAGACAAGATAGACTAAAAGCAGAACAAGCAAAAGCAACAACTCCTGATACAACCACTATACCACAAAATATCAAATCCCCTACTTTAGAAAATGTAGATATTCAAGTAAGACAAATAGGCTCATCAGTCAAAGGAGTAGAAACTACCAAATATAAAGGCTCAAAAACTATCTCTCCTCTATCATCATATGAAATAACCAAACGGTTTGGTAAATATCATGATCCTATATATAAAATAGAACTATTCAACGACTCTATAACCATGGCACCAAAAAGTATTGATACAAAGGTATATAGCGTTTTAAATGGTAAAGTAGTCTATCTTAAAAAAAGTAATAACTCATCTGATAATACTATTATTATAGAGCATAGCAATGGGCTTCATACTGTATATTCAAACCTTGAACAAATCTCTCCTACAATAGAACAAAACAAGCTTATCAAACAAGGTTATGCCATAGGTAGAGTAAAAGAATCTTTAGTTTTTCAAGCTATTATAAATAGTGCTTTTGTAAATCCTGTTGAGCTTTTTGGAGGTAAATAGTGGCAAAAAAAACAAAAACACTCTTTGAGTGTCAGCATTGTGGATTTCAGTCCCAAAAATGGCTAGGTAAGTGTCCAAACTGTGGTGGTTGGGATAGCTTTTTGGAGCTTAGCTCTTCTCAAATAGAGACTCTAAAAGAGATATCTAAAGTAAGCTCAACTACATCAAAGGCTATGCCTATAACAGATATAAAGCAAGATGATGTAGTAAGATTTAGCTCAAATGATAGTGAGTTTGATCTAGTTTTGGGTGGTGGGATAGTTCCTGGAAGTTTGACTTTAATAGGCGGAAGCCCAGGGGTGGGTAAATCTACACTTTTACTTAAAGTTGCTGGAAATATTGCTAAAATGGATAAAAAAGTCCTATATGTAAGTGGTGAAGAGTCAGCTGGACAGATCAAACTTAGAGCAAATAGACTAGATGCAAATAGTAAAAATCTTTTTTTACTTAGTGAGATCAAGCTAGAAGAGATAAAAAACGAACTTTTAAGACAAGATTATG
>JAAYJJ010000162.1 GCA_012522985.1 Aliarcobacter butzleri | reverse complement strand
AAAAGATTATTTCATATCTGTAGCTTGTATCCAAATAACAGCATCTTGGCTTAGTTCTTTGCCTTCAAACTCTTCATCTGGTCCTACACCAAGAGCAGCAAATCCCCACCATCCAGCTTTTGGAATACCAAATGTAAACTCACCATCTTTGTTTGCTTTTATACCAATAGTTACAAAAGAGTCTTGTGGAGCTTCCACTTTACCTGCTTTTGATGTAGAGTTAGTTTTCATATCTACATCATGATTTAGATACTCTACTTCTATTTCTGCATATGGTACTGGTTGCCCATTGCTTTTAACAACACCTGTAAATGTCCCACCAGTCCATATAGAGTATGGTTTTGTAAGTGGTACTATCTCAGCTTTTAGTCCAAGCTCTGCATCCCAATCTGTTGGAAGTCCTGCAACATTTACAACCATTTTTGTAATTTGTTGGATATATGCATCTTCATTTGCTTCAAAATAAGGTATTGGAGTCATAACAAAAAGATGATCTCCCATTTTTCTTGCATTGTACTCACTCTCATAAGCTTTTCCACTATTTTGGCTACCTTTAAATGTGATAGGTTTTAGAGTACTTAAAAGATCTGTTTTTTCTTCTTTATGGATCACATAAAACTCTTCTACTCCAGCCATATCCATAGTATGCTCATCAGCAAATGGATGAGTAAAAACATGCTTTAATACTATTTTACCGCCTTTATCCACAGCACTTTATGGTGTATAAACCATCTGAAAATGTGCAAAAGCACTACTTGTTGCAAGAGCTAGTGCTACTGCTGAACTTAAAACTAATTTTTTCATAAAATCTCCCCTTTGTTTTATAATTATTCTACTATATTTTTGCTATCTACTTTTACTTGATGCCCCTCACCTGCATCAAAGATAGCAATATATCCACCATCTGGCTTATCAAAAGTAAACTCACTATCTTCATCAAATCTACCCTCTATAATAGTGTTGCCACCTTGCTCTACCCTAAAGTTAGTACCACTTGCACTACTTCCATCACTAAAGCCACCCTCGCAAGTAACGCTTCCATCACCATTGTCAAAGCAAGACATTAAAGCTGTATGCCCAAAAGCAAAACTACTTAACAAACCCAATGTAAAAAATATTTTTTTACTCATTTTTAATCCTTTTTCTTAAATTAATATTTTATTTAGTGGCAAAGCCACCTTTCCAGTTAATAGACTTATTTGGCAAAAAGCCAAGTGTTATAGCTGTAAGTGCCATAGAGATATAAAAATATATCATAGTTTCCAAGCCACTCCAAGCATAACTATTTGCTAGATTAAATAGCAATATACTAAGCCCAAGCCCTACAGTAATAGGAAACATAATAGCAAATACCATCCATCTATATTTACCAGTTTGAAGTTTGATAACTATCATACTAGCAATACAAGGTGGAGTTAAGATCATAAATATAATCATAATAACAGCATGAATAGGTGTATATCCACTATTTTGTGCCATAGCCTCTTCTGCTCTTAGATTATCTGCTTTATTGTTTTCATATATACTTCCAAGAGTTGCTACAGCTGATTCTCTAGCTGCAAATGAGCTTAAAAA
Organism: Aliarcobacter butzleri; assembly: GCA_012522985.1. Lineage (GTDB taxonomy): Bacteria > Campylobacterota > Campylobacteria > Campylobacterales > Arcobacteraceae > UBA6211. The sequence continues at coordinate 6,665 of JAAYJJ010000162.1, read as the reverse complement.
TGCTATATTTATCTTCCAGTCAAACCCTGCATACTGAGTAACACTCTCAACAGCCTTACCTACACTTCCTAAAAGAGAGTTTGAGATTTTTTCCTCTTTTATTTGTCTAAGAAGTCTATTTCTATCTTTTGAGAGATTTCTTAAAGCCTTATTGATAGCCTTTGCATCTTTGCTATCACCTCTTATTATCTCAAAGAAAATAGAATTTTTTGCCTCAAACTCACTATCAAGTTTTGCTACTGCTTCACTTGTGCTAGAATTCATTCTTTTTGCTCTATAAAGATCATAAAAATTTAAAAGTGATGAAACTTTATCTCTACTATCTATATCACTATAAAAAGAGGTTTTTGAAACACTTTTATCAAAAGATACTAATGCTTTTTGCTCTTCTTGTGCTATTTGTTCTTGGACTTTGCTATCAACCCCTGGAAACTCTAGCATTACAAAAAGTACAACAGCAACCGCCATAACTATAGTTACAACTTTTTTAATATAGATCCAAACTCTTTGCCAAGCAGTTATTAATACACCTTTTAGTGTAGGAATATGATATGTTGGTAACTCCATCATAAATGGTGTAGTTTGCCTATTTACCAAAACTGTACTTGTTAAAACCTTTGCTACAATCAAAGCTATAAAAAGAGTTACAGTTGAAACCATAAACATCATAATTCCCATCTCAGATACAAAAAATGCTCCTAAAAGAAGTGTATAAAATGGTACTTTTGCCAAACAATTCATATAAGGAACTGCTAAAATTGTAGCCATTCTAGCTCTTTCATCAGCTATACCCTTTGTAGCCATAATCCCTGGAACTGCACATCCACCTGTAAAAGCCCCACCTAAAATAAGCGGTAGAGTTGATTGTCCATGAAGTCCAAACTTTCTAAAGACTCTATCAAGCAAAAAGGCAATTCTAGGCATATATCCACTATCTTCCATAATAGCTATCAAAGCAAAAAGTATAAAAAATATAGGTATATAGTTTAAAAGTGCATTAACACTATTTACCATCCATATAGCAAAATCACTTATCATAGGAATAGTTGCCATATCAGCCTCAGGCATAACAGATATAACCATATTTTTAAAAGCAGCCAAAATAGGCCAAGTATAATCCGTTATTTTATATCCACCTACTATTGCTAACTGATAAAAAGCAAACATAATAAGAGCCAAAATAGGAAATGCTAAAAACTTATTTAAAACTATTTTATCTATCTTTTGACTTGTACTAATCTCACCTTTTTTATGCTCTACTACACATTTGTGAAATATAATATCAGCTGAGTCATACCTAAAAGTTGCCAAAAACTGATTGATATCTTTATCATAAGTTGAATGAAAAAACTCTTCTTGGTCTTTTATGATTACCTCATCAAAGCTACTATCTTCACTTTTGATTTTCTCTATGACTTGACTATCTTGTTCTAGTGCTTTTATAGCATACCATCTTTTTGTAAGAGGAGCTGTATCATATGAAATTTTTTCTTCTACTATCTGGATTGATGGCTCTAGTTCTTCATAGTTAATCTCAAAAGCACGATATTGTGAACTTTTATTATATGTTTCAACAATAGCATCTAAAATCTTCTCTTTGCCCTCCCCTTTTGAACCACTTGTAGTTACAACTTTTACTCCAAGCATATCAGAGATCTTTTTACTATCTATTTCAAGCCCATAATCAGCTGCTATATCCATCATATTTAGTACTACAACTACAGGAATTCCAGCTTCAAGTAAACTAAATGTAAGATACATACTTCTTTTTATATTTGATGCATCTACAATATTTACTACAATATCTGGTTTTTCATCTATAATAAACTCTTTAGCTACTCTTTCTTCTAATGAATATGAGCTAAAAGAGTAAGTTCCTGGGAGATCTACTATCTCTAAAGAGTGCTCTTTATGCTCTAAAAAAGCTGATTTTTTATCTACAGTTACCCCTGGGTAGTTTGCAATATGTTGATATACCCCACTTAAGAGGTTAAATATCGTAGATTTTCCACTGTTTGGTTGCCCAGCTAATGCTACTTTTATCATAGTTTTTCTACTTCTATATGAGCTGCTTCACTTCTTCTTATTGCTATATTGTATCCTTTTATATTCACTTCTATAGGATCTTGTAAAGGTGCATTTCTAACCAATTTAAGATGTGAATTTGGTACAAAACCCATATCTAAAAATTTCTGAATTATCTTTCTATCACCACCTAATTTTTTGATGATACAAGATTTTCCCTCTTTAACTTCGTTTAAGCTCATTTTATTACCTTTATTTGTATTGATAACAGTTATCGAAATACTACACAAATAATACTTAAATTATTCTTAATATGATAATTGTTATCAAAGTATTTAGATTTTAAAAACTTATATAGCTTTAATACTATTTATTATAAAATAGCCTATGGATGTTTTAACAAGAGTATTTGAACAAGATATTGCTAAGATAGATTTTTATGAGAGAAAAGAGAAAATAACTAATACAAAAACTATCCTTTATGGACCACCAAGAAGTGGTAAAAGTTATATTGCATATGAGTTTTTATTTGACTTTACTAAAGAAAAAAGGCTTTATATAGATCTTGATGATCTTAGAATCAATATAGAGACTATCAATAATCATCTTCAAGCCTTTATAGACAAAAACCAAATAGAAGCTTTAGTTATAGATAGCTATAATAGTACTCTTACTATTCCAAATATAGCAAATCTTATCCTTATAAGCCAAAAAGAACTTTTTATAGAAGGATTTGATACCAAGCTTATTATGCCACTTGATTTTGAGGAGTTTTTATCTCAAGATCTTAAACTTCAAAATATAACAACAAGCTTTAATAACTTTTTTAGATTTGGAAATTTTAGTGAATCAATTCCACTAAATGAACACAATAAAATCAAAAGAAATCAAGAAGTTTTAAGACTTTTTTCTAAAGATGAAGTTGAACTTCTTGCACTAAAGACTATAATCAACTCAATAGGAGAGCTAACATCAGTTCATAATCTTTATACTCAACTAAAAAGAGTAAGCAAAGTCTCTAAAGATAGGTTTTATACATTGATAAAAAGCCTAGAAGAGCAGAAAATACTCTTTTTTGTAGCAAAAGAAAATCAAGAAAAAGCTCTAAAAAGACTCTATTTATATAACCACTCTATTAAAAGCTCTGTAAGTTTTGCAAAAAACTTTAAAAATGAGTTTACCAATATGGTATTTTTGGAACTTTTTAACACTCACAAAGAGATAAGTTATCTTGATGGAATAGACTTTTATCTCCCTCTTAGCCAAAGTGTAATTTTGTGCATACCATTTTATAACGATATGATGGTAGAGCAAATAAGCCAAAAACTCCTTAGTCTAAAAACTAGCTACAAAATAAAAAAGCTTACTATCATATGTGTAAACAATACCCAATCAAGCTTTTGTATTGATGATATAGAGTGTAATGTTATCCCATTTTTTGTATGGGCTTTGTTGTAGATTTGATATTTTATTCAGAAATCACTAAAGTAGCTTTAAGATTTACTTTGCAAATAAAGAATATTTTAAACTAATTAAGCTTTATTTGTTGTTTGTTTTGATAAAATGTAAAGTATGAGTTTACAAAATAGTGATAAATTAAAACAACTTTATAAAATACTCCCTCAAGAGGTAGTGGTGTCTGCTTCTTGGCTTGAGGAAAATGCTATATCTAGACAATTAAGATATGAATATGTTTGTAGTAAATGGCTCTATTCATTGGGTAAAAGTACATATATCATAAATCCTAATCACTACACTTGGCAAGGCTTAGTTGTAGGTATTCAACATTTTATGAAATTACCATATCATATTGGAGGATTAAAAGCATTAGAACTTCAAGGTTTTGCACATTATCTTCCAATTGGCACTGAAAATAGTATTACCCTTTATGGAAAAAACAATTTCCCAGCTTGGCTAAAAAATATTGAAGTAGCACAATCAATAATTTTACATAAAAAACCCAATTTCAATGATTTTGGTTTAAAAAATATAGTATCCACTATAAAAGCTTATGATTTAATCGTTTCATCACCAGAGCGTGCGATATTTGAATTACTTTATTTAACACAAAAAGATGGAATAAGCTTTGAATTTGTTGCAGAAATTTTTGAAGGTTTAACATCATTGCGACCAAATATTATCAATCAACTTTTAGAACAATGTGATAGCAAAAAAGTTCTAAGACTATTTTGTTTTTTTATGGACTATTACAATCATCAATGGAGAAATTTTGTGAAAATTGATAATCTTAATATAGGCACAGGAAAAATACAAATTGTAAAAGGTGGCACAATGGATAAAAAATATTTAATAACTGTACCAAAAAACTTTATTGATGAATCAAAATAGTATCTATTTTAAGCAAGTGCAACTTCTTATAGAGGTTTTGCCTTATGTAACTATGGATAAATATTTTGCACTTAAAGGTGGAACGGCAATTAATCTGTTTATAAGAGATATGCCAAGATTATCAGTTGATATAGATTTGATGTACTTACCAGTTGAACCTAGAGTTGAAAGCTTGAAAAACATCTCACTAATTTTTGAAAAGATGGCACAAAGTATTGAAAGAAATATTCGTTTTTCAAAAGTACATAGATTGCAACAAAGAGGAGATGGAGAACTTTCTAAACTACAAGTTGAGAAAAAAGGTGTACGGATAAAAATAGAAGCATCGCCTGTTACAAGAGGAACTGTAAAAGAACCACAACTTATGCAAAACACTTCAAAAGTGCAAGATATGTTTGGTTTTACATCAACAAGTGTAGTTCATATAGATGATCTTTATGCTGGTAAAATATGTGCAGCACTAGATAGGCAACATCCAAGAGATTTTTTTGATATTAAAGCACTTTTGGATAATGAGGGGATTAGTGATGAACTAATGGATGTCTTTATAGTTTATTTAATAAGTAGCAATCAACCAATTTCTAAACTTCTTAATCCACATTTGATTGATATAAGTGATGTTTTTAAAGAGCAGTTTGTTGGTATGACAACAGAGCCAATTGAACTTAAAATATTAGAAGAGACAAGAATTGAGCTTATTTTTATTGTAAATAAAAAGCTTACAGCTAATCATAAAGAGTTTTTAATAAGTTTCAAAGAAGGTCATCCAAAATGGGAACTATTACCTTTTCAAAATATAAAAGATTTACCATCGGTTAAATGGAAGCAATTAAATCTTAATAAAATGGATTCTAAACATAGACTAGAAGCAATACAAAAGCTAAAAAAAGTTTTATTTACTTAAATATATACCCTTTTTTGTATGGGCTTTGTTGTAGATTGATATTTAATGGTAGTTTTTATATAATATATCAAAATGATTCAATATTTTAAGGAAAAATAGGAACAATAAAACTAAAAAATCCATATGTTTAAAAACAAATAATATAAAAGGCTAAAATTGAAATCTTTAGATTTGTTATCACTTTGTGGTATTGATGAAGCAGGTCGCGGACCACTAGCTGGACCTATGGTATTTGCTGGAGTGGTTTTAGATAAAGAAATAGATGGTCTAAATGATAGCAAGAAACTAAGTGCCAAAAAAAGAGATACCTTATATGAAGAGATTATACAAAACTCTACATATAAGATAGTATTTACTTCTGCATCCAAAATAGATGAATTTGGTATAAGCTATTGTATAAAAAGCTCTCTAAAAGAGATTTTAGACTCTATAAAAGCCAAAAAGTATCTATTTGATGGTAATAGCTCTTATGGGATAAATGAGCTTGAACACCTTATCAAAGCTGATGGCTTAATAGCAAGTGTAAGTGCAGCGTCTATTCTAGCAAAAGTTAGCCGTGATAGATATATGGAAAATATTGCCTCTTTATATCCAAACTACTCTTTTGAAAAGCACAAAGGCTATGGTACAAAAGAGCATATTGAGCTTATATATAAGTATGGGCAATGTGATGAGCATAGAAAAAGCTTTAAACTAAAAAAAGAGATAGAAGAAAAAAGCTTATTTGATATATAAAATCACTACTTTAATTTATATCTTTCAAATCCTCTAAATTAAAACTATCTTTTTGAATTATAGCAATACCTTTTGATATAAGTGAGCTTTTAAGCCCTTCACCTAGCTTAGATGTTATAAAATAATTAACTCCATATTTTACAAAAATATCTGGCAAAATCTGAGTTGGTTTTGCTTTTTCTAACACTACAGGATTTGCTATAAAATGCTTATCAACTATCTTTTTATTTTTGATTTTAAAAATACCAACATATTTACCATCTGGGGCTATCTCATCAAAAACTCTTATAGAGTTTGAACAACATGCTATTATTATACCACTTTCTACAGTTTGTAGGTGTAAAGCCTTACCATTTAGTAAAGCTAAAGCTATCTTTTGACGTGCTTTTTTTAGTATCCTTGTAAAAGTAGGTCTTGAAATCTCCATCTTTACAGCTGCTTCTTCTTGATAAAGATCCAATAAATCCATAAGATAAATAGCCTCTACCTCTTCTGGTAAAAGGCTAATCTTCTCTTTTGTTCCTTCTAATGGAATATAATCAGTTACTTTTGGTTTAAAACTGATTTTTCGTTCATTTTTTACTCTTGACAACTCTTTTTTCTACCTTAAAAAATATTTTTAAAAAACATATTTAACATTATACCATTTTTT
>JAAYJJ010000161.1 GCA_012522985.1 Aliarcobacter butzleri | reverse complement strand
TAGAGTTTATAGAAAACTCCATGTTGTTTACTCCTTTTTATAGAGAGATATTTGCTGGAGTTCATAAGGTAGGTATGGCATTTAGCACTTGGCAACCAAAATGGACTAAACATATAATTTATGGAATCAATAAAGAGCTATCAAATAAATTTGATCAAAATGAACAAAAAATACAAGAGTTTTTAGAAAAAAATAATCTTTTAGATTTAGGACACAATAGTGAAATAGCAGATAGATCTTATAGTGTATTAGAAAACAAAGACAACAACTATCAGATCAAAACATATATAGAAGCATTTAAAAAAGAAGTTACTGCTGTTATAGACTTAATGGAGGATATGATAGATAGACTTTTAGAGCTTGAAGATGAAGTGTATAATCAAAAATGGGATTATATATTATACTTTCAATCTATTGTACAAGCTTTATCGGAGGATAACAATAATAAACTAGTATCTAGATGGGCTGATGTAGATAGAGCTTGGATGAAGATAAAAGCTCCTATCCAAGTAGCACATCCTTTAGAATACTATGAAGATCATTATAGAAAAGCTGTAGCTTTGGAATGGGATATAAGAGTATCAAATCCAAGCTCTCTAGAAAATAATAGAGCAAAAATAACGAAAAATGCCTTTATAAAACTATATAATGATATATCAATAGAACAAAAAAACATATATGATTTAACTATCTCAAGCATAGATAAAACTATGCTTTTTATCTCTAGACCTGCTCTTTTTTATGGAGCTGAACTAAATGGACTTTTTTCTGCTCAAGTAGTTCCAAATGATGAGATAGTCTCAAATGAGCTAGGTAAAAAAATATTTGCTTTTAGTGATGAAATACTTCAAGCTGCTAGAGCTAAACCTTTTATGCTACTTCACAAAGAGATATTTGGACAAGAGTTTTTACAAAAAGAGAGATCCATACTCTTTGGTAGAGCTGATATTTGGCATAAAGTATATGATATTAGCACTATAGGGCATGAGTTTGGGCATATATTGTGGTGTGATACTGATAGTGAAACTATTATGAATAAAAGTGGGCATTTTAAAAATATAGAAGAGTTCAAAGCAACTGCTGGGGGAATAGTATCATTTTTATTAAATGAAGATGAAAAAGAGCTATTAGAGTATGTTGTAGCTGATATTATTAAAAGAGCTGTAAACTTAATAGCTTGGCAAGAGGTACCTGAGGTATTGCCTTATTATTGCGAAGGGCTTATACACTTAAAAGCTCTTTTTGATAGTGATATATTATCTTTTGATATAGATACAAAACATCTAAATATAAAGCAAAACAGTAAAACAATGCAAAATCTAACAATCTGGTATATAGAACACTATAAACAACTAGCTACCATCTATCTAAATAAAACTGATGCTTGGGAGTTTTTGAAAAAGTATGTAAAAAAAGATAAAGAGATATATCTTCCAAAAGAGCCTCAAATAGAGGATTTTGTAAGATATTATTATAGTAGATATCAAGAGATTTCTGCTGTTATTGATAAAAGTGATCTAAAATCAAACTATATACCATCTAACTAGCTATACGATGAGACTCCTTTTGGGTTTCATCTATTTGCTCTTCTTTATTGCTTTCAACAAGCTCTCTTAAGCCTCTTTTTTTAATATAATTGTTAAGTCCTATATGATTGTTGTATCCTAGAAGTTTAGCTATTTTTCTAGTAGAAAGCCCTATTGCTAAAAGCTCTTCTATCCTATCTCTTTGTTTATCAAACTTTGATTTTTGTATAGTTCCTTTTGGTTTTCCAAGCATTACTCCATCTATTTTTTTAGCCATTAAAGCCTCTTTGGTTCTTATGCTCATAAGCTCTTTTTCTAGCTTTAAAGTCATACTCATAACACCTAAAATCATCTTTGTTAGCATATCTTTATTACTTACAAGATTAAGATTATGCTTGATTATAAAAACTTTGATATTTTTATTTAAAAGATCCTTTAAAAGATCTAAAATAACATCTGTAGTTCTACCTAAAATATGTAAATCATAAACATATAAACTATTCCCAGAATCACAAAGAGTAATAAGATCATTCATCTTATGTTCATCTGATGGAAGACTTATTTCAATATTGATACTATCATCAAGATTTATTTTTTTCTCTTTTAGAAATTTTAAAATGCCTCTACTTTGCTCAACTGTATATTCAGGATTGTTTTTATTGACTCTTATAAAAGCTATATTTTTTGACATAATAAATTCCTTTTAACTATAACATAATATATAAAACTAAACTATTAAAATTAAACAATCTATATAAAAATATTATATTTAATTTATACAAAATGTTAGCATAGATTAAATTAAAAAAAGCTTAAGAAAATCTTATTTTTATAGCTTTAGTTAATTGTTTTAAAAGCAAAATAAAGTTAAAATCTCTTAAATTTATAAAAGGGTTTTTATTGAAATTAATCATTGCTATTACTGGTGCTAGTGGGGGTGGACTTGCTCTTAAGC
>JAAYJJ010000160.1 GCA_012522985.1 Aliarcobacter butzleri | reverse complement strand
GATAGAAAGAAAAAACTATTCTAAAATCAAGCCTTACTAGCAAACTTAACTATAGCACTTCCCCAAGTAAGTCCACCACCAAAAGCATCTAAAAGTATAGTTTTACCATATGTCAATCTTCCATCTTCATAACATTCATTGATAGCCATAGGAATACTAGCAGAAGAGGTATTTCCATATTTTTCTATAGTAAGTACTTTTTGAGACTCTTCAAAGTTCAAAGCATCTCCAACAGCTTTTATAATACGATAATTTGCTTGATGAGGGATAAAAAGATCTATATCACTATTTGTATAGTTGTTTTTTTCCATTATTTTTTGAACATCAGATGTTAGAGTCTTAACAGCCAACTTAAAAGTCTCATTTCCTTTCATCTGTATAAAACTTTGTTCTCTAGGAGTAAGTAAAAAATCAGCATAAGTACCATCAGCACTACAGCTAACATCAACTATAGCCTCATCTTTATTTGTTGTAGCACTTATTATAGCAGCCCCTGCACCATCTCCAAAAAGTATGCACGTTGTTCTATCTTCATAATCCAAAATATCACTTAATTTCTCTGTACCAATTATAAGTACATTTTTTTTCATACCTGATTCTATAAATGCCTTAGCTACACTAAGAGCATATACAAAACCTGTACAAGCAGCACTTATATCAAGTGCCATTACTCCATTTAAACCAAGCTTTTCACCTATAATACACGCCGTTGAAGGCATACATAGATAATCAGGGCTTATAGTAGCACATACTATCAAGTCTATTTCACTTTTGTTTATACCAGCTCTTTGGATAGCAATATCAGCTGCTTTTACACCCAAATCACTAGTTTGCTCTTCATCTGAAGCTATTCTTCTTTCTTTTATGCCGGTTCTTTTAGTAATCCATTCATCACTTGTATCCATTCTTTGCACAAACCAATCATTGTCTCTTATGTTTTTTGGTACATAAGCACCTATAGATCTAAAAGAAGCATACGTCATATTTATTATCCCTCTATATTATTAACTACACTATTAGAATATTTTAATAGTTGTTCTTCAATATGAAGATTTAAGTTAGAATTTGCTGATGCCAAAGCTTGAAATATAGCATTTTTAATAGCTTTTGAGTTGCTTTTACCATGCGATATAATAACAGGAGCTTTTACTCCTAGCAAAGGAGCTCCACCATACTCAGCATAATCAACACGAAGTTTTAAGTTCTTAAAAACTTTCCTCATTAGCACCGCACCAAGAATAGCTACCAAAGATCTTTTTAGGTTTTTTTTGATTATTTGAGTTATAGTATCAGCTACACCCTCAGCTGTTTTAAGTAAAATATTACCTACAAAACCATCACATACTACCACATCAATAGTACCTTTGAAAATATCATTACCCTCAACATTACCTGCAAAGTTTGGCAATTTTGACATCATCTTATGTGCAGCTTTTGTAGTTTCATTACCCTTGCTCTCTTCTTCACCATTACTAAGAAGCCCTACCAAAGGATCATCTATTTGTCCTACATATTTTGCATATGCTTGTCCCATAACAGCAAATTCAAAAAGATTTTTAGCTTCACAATCAACATTTGCCCCAACATCTAGTACCAAAATATTATCAGCATCTATTGTTGGCATAAGTGTAGCAATAGCAGGACGACTAACACCTTTGATTCTACCAATTCTAAGAGTAGCCAAACTCATAGTAGCACCACTATGTCCAGCACTTACTACAGCATCAGCACTACCTTCTTTTACTAAATCTACAGCTTTATAGATAGAACTCTCTTTTCTTTTTAGAGCATCAGTAGCACCATCTTTCATATCTATTACATCACTTGCTTCCAAAAACTCCACTCTTGACATAAGAGTCTTTGGAATAAAGTGTCGTAATTCCTCTTCTTTACCAACAACAACAGCATTGAAGCTATTGTTTCTTTTCATAGCATCAACTAAACCTTCCATTATAGGCGTAGGACCAAAGTCCCCACCCATTGCATCTATAGCAATCTTTACAATTAGTTTTTATATTCACCCGTTGTTGGATTTACATTGTGTGGCATTTTCCATGTGCCATCAACATCTTTTACTGGTCTTTTTAATGTTATTTTATAGTGAGTTCTTCTTTTTGCACTTCTTGTATGACTCACTCTTCTTTTAGGTACTGCCATTTCTTATCCTTTTTTGATTTAAAATTCTTTTTCTAATAACTCTTGCTTATCTAAGCACTCATCACAAATATGATAATCTGATCTTATTGATTCTAACTCACTTTTTAAAATCTCATCAAAATCAACACTATTATCAAACGACTCAATCACATCAAGTTCTTCTAAATTGTCACCCTTATAGATGCCATCACTTACCAAAAACTCGATATTCTCATCTAGATCGACTAGCATATCTTTACCACATCTAGAACATAGAGTATCCAAACTTCCACTTATATTTGTTGTGATTTTAACTAACTCTTGTGTTATTTTACAAAAAGTACCCTCAATTTTAACTAAATTTATATCATTAATTTGAAAATTTTTACTATCAAATGGTACTTTTTTAAACTCTATCTTCATAATTACTTAACAAAGCTCTCTTTTTGCAAAGAAAAACTCTATCTCTATTTTTGCATTTTCTAAGCTATCGCTTCCATGAACTGCATTTGCATCAATATTTTCTGCAAAATCTGCTCTTATTGTTCCTGCTGCTGCTTCTTTTGGATTTGTAGCACCCATTAAATCTCTGTTTTTAAGTACTGCATTTTCACCTTCAAGTACACTTACTACAACAGGTCCACTTATCATAAACTCTACAAGATCATTAAAAAATGGTCTTTCACAGTGTACTGCATAAAATTTTTGTGCATCTTCTTTGCTTAGTTGTATTTTTTTTGTAGCTACAACTCTAAGTCCATTTGATTCAAATCTATCAAGAATTTTACCAATTACACCCTTCTTTACAGCATCTGGCTTAATTATAGACAATGTTTGTTCCATCTGTTTCTCCATATTTTGATATTTGTTTTTTCAAGTCGCGGATTATATCTAAAAAATCAAAAAAAGGCAAGAGGTAAAATAAACCCCCTGCCTTTTTAATCAAATATCTATCAAAAATCAATCTTGAACTACAGGCTCACCATCAACAGCACCATCTGTTTTTGGATTGTCCCATACTATACATCCTTCAGTTGGACATGCATCAGCACATGCTGGTACATCGTGGTGTCCTATACACTCAACACATTTATCACTATATACAAAATAGATATCCTCACCAGTTGGGTTATCATCATTATCAACTATAGCCTCTGTTGGACACTCATCTAGACATGCATCACAACTTATACATAAATCAGTAATTTTTACTGCCATATTAATCTCCTATATTAATTTATGATACTTTATCAAATATAAAATAAAAAAGACTTTAAAGCAACTTTAAAAATGACTTAATTTCTTCTACTCTATCTGTTTTTTCCCATTTAAACTCTTCTAACTCTCTTCCAAAATGTCCATATGTTGCAGTTTTTTTGTAAATTGGTCTAATTAAATCAAGTTCTTTTATTATCCCAGCAGGAGTTAATGGAAAAAGTTTTAATACACACTCCTCAATAAGCTCTTCACTTATATTTGAAGTATTATGAGTATCAACCATAACTGAAACTGGTTTACTTATACCAATAGCATATGAAATTTGAATAGAAGCTTTTTTACATATACCACTAGCAACTAGATTTTTAGCTATATATCTTGCCATATATGCTCCACTTCTATCTACTTTGCTAGGATCTTTACCACTAAATGCCCCTCCTCCATGAGGACAAATTCCACCATAAGTATCTACTATAATCTTTCTTCCAGTTAGTCCTGTATCACCTGCTGGTCCACCTATAACAAATCTACCTGTTGGGTTTATATGTATAATTGTATCCTCATCAAGATACTCTTTTGGAATAATAGGTTTGATTACATCTTCTATAATCCCCTCTTTTAATATATCCATAGGAACATCTGCACTGTGTTGAGATGATACTACTATTGTATGTATTCTTTTTATCTTATCATTTTCATATTCAACAGTAACTTGTGTTTTACCATCTGGTCTAAGATAAGGTAAAGTACCATTTTTTCTTACCACAGCTAACTGATGAGCTAGTTTATGTGCTAACATAATAGATATAGGCATAAACTCTGGTGTCTCATCACAAGCATATCCAAACATCATCCCTTGATCCCCAGCACCCTGCTCTCCATCAGCTTTATCTACTCCTTGAGCTATATCTGGACTTTGCTCTCCAACACCGTTTAATACCCCTGCACTTCTATAATCAAAACCAAAACTAGCATCTGTATAACCTATTTCTCTTATCACATCCCGTGCAATCTCAGCTAATGGAGCATATGTTTGCGTTCTTATTTCACCTGCAATAATACAATATCCATTTGATAACATAGTCTCACAAGCTACTCTAGCTTTTGGATCTTGCTCTATAATATAATCCAAAATAGCATCACTTATTTGATCAGCCATCTTATCTGGATGCCCCTCTGTTACGGATTCACTTGTAAATAAATAGTTTTTTGTCATAATATCTCCAATACTAACTATTAGCAAAATTACTAAATTGTACTAAAATTGGGATTAAATAGTCATTAGTTGATAGTAAGTGGTGATTTGTGAGTGGTGAGTAGTAAATAGTTATTTGTATGAAAGTAAAGTTTTTCTGGAAGTGACAATTCATTGTCACCATTTCTTAAGTGATATATCTTTGACTATTATACTTTTTTAAGTGGGTAAGGTTAAAACCTTACTTCCACCATAGTAAATATACTTTCTCTTTAGGAAGTGACAATTCATTGTCACCTATTCTTACAATCATTTACTATCCTTTAAGATATATAACTATATAATTTACTTTTAAAGTCTAAAAGAGTAAATATGGAACAAAATTTAGTAGTATATAGTGATGGTGAAATAGAATTAGAAATAGCTATAGAAGAAGAAAGCATCTGGCTTTTAACAGAGGATATTGCAACTATTTTTGGTGTACAAAGACCAGCAGTTGTAAAACATATAGGAAACATTTATAAAGATGGTGAATTGTTACAAAATCCAACCTGTTCCATTTTGGAACAAGTTACAAAAGATGGTAAAAAAAGAAAAGTAAATTATTATAATCTAGATATGGTTATCTCTGTAGGATATAAAGTCAATTCCAAAAAAGCAACACTTTTTCGTCAGTGGGCAACAAGTGTATTGAATATTATACTTTTTTGAATGGGTGATGATCTTGTGCCTTGGCACTCTCTTTGAGAAATCCTCACTTCCTGTTTTTGGAAGTGACAATTCATTGTCACCAAAGCTAAAACAATCATAACAATTTTTAAAGCTATAAAAAGCTCATCATCCCAGTAGAAAGTAAAACTTTTATTATTCTTTATTATTATACTTTTTTGTCCCGTCAAAAAAGTATCAAAAACCTCTATGAAGAGTTGCTTTTATTCTGAAAAATATGGTTTTATCATTTTAATACTTTCTGACTCTTTGTCATTTTCTATTGCCAAAAAAGAGTTTTCTTTATAAAATTCTAAAACTTTAGGATTATTTACAGAATCAATCAAAATAAATCTTCCACCTAAACTATTTTGTGAACAATCAATAATATCTAAAGCATCAGATAATAAATACTCACCTATTTTATATTTTTTATACTTATCTGATTTTCCTAATTGTCCTATTAAAAAACATGGGATACTTCTAGTATCATCTTTATAACCATCCAAAAGTTTTATAGTATCATTAGATAAATCATTTGTAAATAACATACTTATTGCTATAGTAAAATAAGCAACTACTTCTTTAGTCTCATTATCAACATACAAGTAAGTTCTAGAACGAAGATGTTGTTCAAAAGTTAAAGCTTTATTATGTAAAAAATCTTGCAAGTCGAAGTTTTTGGAACAAGAAAAAGTTTCAAGCAATCTTTTTATTTTTCTTTTTGAGTCAGATTTTGAAACTATTTCCAAAAGTTGGAAGCAAGAAAAACACTCATCAAATCGTTCTCTTGTCATAAAATCAAGTCTATATCAAGTCTGAAATAGATAGTTTTCTATCTTTTGTTTTTTTGAGTTTTGGTCTTTTTATAGTATCGAAATCTTTAATTTTTTGTATATTTTTTTTAGAGAATGCCTTATGTATGAATTTTTCATTTTCTTGCTTTATTATCAATGGTTCTAAAAAAGCTTTTGTCATTTCACACTCTCCTAAGATTTTATACTATACATTGCACAATAATTCTACTAATATAAGCTTAATATAAAATTAAATTTAAATTTTATGTTATAGTGTTCTATATTTTTAACAACATCCCTACCAAGCTTATTTTGAACTATTTCCAAAATACAAACAGTTAAAAATTCATCTAACTTATCATTTTTTCATTACACTATAGGAAGTTGGATTTTAATGCCACCTATTCTTACAATCATTTACTATCCTTTAAGATATATAACTATATAATTTACTTTTAAGTCTAAAAAGAGTAAATATGGAACAAAATATAACTTTACAAATAAACTCTATAAGTGATAAGATATATACTATCCGTGGTATTCAAGTAATGCTTGATAGGGATCTAGCAGAACTTTATGGAGTAGAAACAAAACATATAAATCAAGCGGTAAAAAACAACATTGATAAATTTCAAGATGATTTTTATTTTGAACTTAGTGATAATGAGTTTGAAATTTTGCGGTCAAATCTTTTGACCACAGATTTCTCTAAAACTAGAGTAAATCCTAAGGTATTTACAGAACAAGGTGTTTATATGTTAGCTACTATACTAAAAAGTAAGATTGCTACCCAAACTACAGTTCAAATAATCAGAACTTTTGCTCATATGAGAAAGATAGTTTATAGTAACTTATTATTTCAAGAGCAATTAAAAGAACTACAAAAAAGACAATTAAAATTTGAAATAAATACCGATGAGAGTCTTAAAAAGATTTTTAAAGCCTTAGAAAATAACCCAATACCAACTCAAGGTATTTTTTATAACGGTCAAATATTTGATGCATATATTTTTATTAACGATATACTTAAAGTTGCAAACAAAACCGTACTTTTAATAGATAACTATATAGATGATACAATATTTACCCTTTTTTCTAAATATCCTAGTATAAACTTTACTATATATACCCATACTATATCTAAACAATTAAATTTAGACTATATAAAATATCAAAAACAATATACCAATATAGAGTTAAAAATAAACAAAAACTTCCATGATAGATTTATTATACTAGATGATCAAACTATATATCATATAGGAGCAAGTTTGAAAGATTTGGGTAAAAAGGTATTTGCTTTTAGTAAGATGGAGCTAAGTTTAGAAGTGTTTAAGAAATTGTAGGAAGTGGGATTTCAATCCCACCATTTTTCAAATGATATATCTTTAGTATTATACTTTTTTGAATGGGTGATGTTGAAACATCACTTCCTATTTTTGGAAGTGACAATTCATTGTCACCAAAAAGCTAAAACAATCATAATAATTTTAAAGCTATAAAAAGCTCATTGTCTCAGCAAAAGGTAAAACTTTAATTATTCTTTATTATTATACTTTTTTGTCCCGTCAAAAAAGTATCAAAAAACCTCGTAAAGCGAGTTGTTTTTTTAGGAGATTTTATCACTCATAGCTAAAAATCAAAAACTCACTTCGTTCAAACAGTTTGATTTTTTAACGCTATTCATTCAAAAATCTTATTCCCTAAAAAAACAAAGCTTTACTTCTTACTGGTATGCAAAACTTTTTCTATACTTATTTTTTTCTACTATATAGTTTTATTGATACTATAATATGCCACAATAATGTCGAATAAATCATACCAAATAAGATACTTATAAACTCAACACCTTTTTTCATCATTGGTTTAAATGGGATAAAATTTTTTGCAATATCATTTAAAAAATCTGCTATCATTTTAATGTCAGAATTTAATGGTTCATATATTTTATATAGAATATTAGATTCATAACCTTTGATTATAGAATAATGTATAATTAAAACAATTATCAGCAACCATATAGGTCTAAAATAATTTTGTCCAAAATCAGATATATGCTTATTTAAAAAATAAACTAATCTCTCCTGATTAAAGATACTGTTATTTTCACTATCTAATTCTTCTTTATATTTTCTTAATTCTTTTACATTAAATTTATTGCTCTCTATAGTAT
>JAAYJJ010000159.1 GCA_012522985.1 Aliarcobacter butzleri | reverse complement strand
GATATATAGTGTGAATATAGTTTATTGATATTTCTACTTGTATAGTATATATTATTTTTAATATATACTTTTGGTAAATATAAAAGTAATATAAATAAAAAAAGTATAAAAACAAAGCTTAAAGGTCTTCTTTGTAATAGTTTAATCAAATTTAAATATCCTTAATTTTGCACTTCTACTTCTAGGGTTTTGCTTGATTTCACTCTCTTTTGCAGTCATTGGCTGTTTTGTTACTATTTTTCCTAGTGCGTTATTATTGCCACAACTACATCTAAAAGCATTACTTGGGCAAATACAGTTTTTTGCCCACTTTTTAAAGTAGTTTTTAACAATCCTATCTTCTAAAGAGTGAAAACTAATAATAGCTACTATGCAGCCTTTTGGTTTAGTTTGTTCTATGCTATCTAAAAGTTGTATTAAAACATCTAACTCTTTATTGACTTCTATTCTAATAGCTTGAAAAAGTAGTGTTGCTGGGTGAATTTTGGATTTTTTAAAGTGTTTTAACATCATAGAGCTTAACTCTTTTGCACTATAAAAAGGTCTATTTTTTACTATTAAAGAGGCTGTTTTTTTATACTCTTTAATCTCTCCATACTCTTTTAAAATATACTCTAAATCACTTAAATCATAATTATTTACTACATAAGCTGCATTTAATATTTGGTTTTTATCCATTCTCATATCTAAAACATCACTTTCAAAACCAAAACCTCTTTCAAGTTTATCAAGTTGTAAAGATGAGACTCCAATATCAGCTAAAATACCTTTTATATCTAAATGAGAATATTTGGTAAAAACATCTTTAAAATTGCCTTGATTAAATAGCACCCTATTTTGATATAAAGCTAATCTTTGCTTAGAAAAAGCCAATGCCTCCTCGTCTTGATCATTTCCAATAATACAAATAGAGTCATTTTGCTTTAATAACTCTTCACTATGTCCACCATATCCCAATGTACAATCTATAATATAGCCCTCTTTCAAATCACTAAAAGCCTCTAACACTTCATCTAATAATACAGGAATATGTGGTGAATTCAAAATATAAGCCTTTTAAGTAATATAGTGATATTATATCATAAATTTATTTAGAAGGTATTATAGTATGGTAGATAAGCACTTAGAAGAACTCCTTTCAAATATATCTTTAACTCTTTTTAGAAAAAACTTTTTTGGTATTTACCATGGAGCTATTTCAGCTAAGCTTGATTATACAAATTTTGTTATCAATACAAAAGATGCAATATTTGATAGAATAGATAGTAAATCATTATGTAAATTGGCTACTATAAATAAAGATTATAGATGGAAAGTAGCAAGTATAGAATCAGATATACACGCTTCTATTTACAACCATATACATGAAGCAAAATATATTGCTTTTGGTATGCCTCCTTATACAAGTGCTTATGCTCTAACACATAAAGTTATACAACCTGTTGATTTTTTTGGGAAAATGCTATTTGATGAAATACCAGTTTATGATCCTGGAGACTTTGATACTTGGTACCAAAGAAACTCTCTTGAAGTAACAAAGTTTTTAAAAGAGACTCCTCATCATGTAATGTTAATCAAGGGTATTGGTGTTTACGTTTATGATAGAGATATTCACGAATTAGTAAAAAAAGTTGCTATTTTAGAAAATAGTTGTAGATTATTGACTCTAAAAGAGCATTTTTAGCTATTTTTATATAAACAATGAAAATTTTTATCTTTTTCAAAGGTTTAATATTATAAAGTTCTATAAGTTTAATTTAACAAGGAGTTTTTTATGAATAAAGCTGAGTTTATAGATGCTGTTGCTGAGAAAGCTGCTCTATCAAAAAAAGATGCTAAAAGTGCTGTTGATGCTGTAATTGATACATTAACTGAAGCCCTAGTAAAAGGTGATGGTGTTAGTTTTATAGGTTTTGGAACATTCGCAACAGCTGATAGAGCTGCTAGAACTGCTACAGTTCCAGGTACTGGTAAAAAAGTTGAAGTTCCTGCTACAAGAGTTGTTAAATTTAAAGTTGGAAAAGCTTTAAAAGAGGCTGTAGCTAAGTAAGTTTTAAGCAAATTTTATATAAAATTTCACCCATCTGTTTTAAATATACAGATGGGAAATTGCCTGTGTGGAGAAATTGGTAAACTCGGTAGACTCAAAATCTACTGCTTTCGGGCTTGGCGGTTCGAGTCCGCCCACAGGTACCACTCTTGTATATACTTTATTAATTATAAATACTCCTATACAATAAAAATCTATATACTTTTAATTGAACTACCCTATTTGTTTTTCTTAATATATTTATTATTTGTTATAATCATACTAGAATCTTTATTTTTTTATAAGTTTCACTCGATATACTTTTATCTATATTTATAGATAATTTTTATTATCTAATAAAACACTTTACTATTAGAGGATATAATGTTAAATAAGCTAAAAGTTGGGCAAAAGCTATATATTGGATTTGGTGTTATTATTTTGTTAATAATGATAGTTGCTATATTTGGAATCAATAGAGTTAATAAAATAAATGATACTCTAAACGAAATAGTAGAGGTAAACTCTCTAAAACAAAGATATGCTGTAAACTTTAGAGGAAGTGTACATGATAGAGCTATAGCTATAAGAGATGTTGTTTTATCTCAAAATAGTAGTGATGAGCTATATTTAAACTCAATAAAAAACATAAAGCAATTAGAAGAGTTTT
>JAAYJJ010000158.1 GCA_012522985.1 Aliarcobacter butzleri | reverse complement strand
TTAATGCTAAAAGCTATTTAAACTTTAGGGGTGCATACTAGAAAAAGGTGAGACTGAAGTCTCACTTCCAATAATAATCTCATTTGAGGGAGCTCAAACCAACAGGAAGTGAGGTTTCAACCTCACCCCACACGGTGATAATGAATTGTCACTTCCAAATATTAATTCTTAACTCTTAACTCTGAACACTAATAACTATAGACTATCAATACTCTACACTAACAGCTTTATCACAAAAATCTATTAAAATCTCTTTTACTCTTTGTTGCCACTGTTTTCTAAAAAGAGCCACTTCATCATCACTTGCTTGATTTAGAAGTGATTTTTGCATCAATCTTTGATCAAAACCACTTAAAGCTAAGTTTGCTAAATTATAACTTACTTCAACACTTGCCTTTGTATCTATTCTTGTAAATCTAATCTCACCTTTGATATTAGCATCAAACTTAAGTAGGTTGTTTCTAGCATAGATACCACCTAAGCCTTTGAAACCATCATTTTCTTTAGCTCCTGTAATAAAAGATGCTACATTTGCAATAACACCTATTACACCATCACCTTTTGCACCTTTGATTTCAACTTTGATATTACCTCTTACGATAGGCTCATCTTCACTATATAAAGCTTTTAGTCCATATAGTGTCATAAGATAAGCTCCTGCAACTGTAGGGCATGAGTGTCCACTAAGTTTAACTACATCACTATATCTAAACTCTTGAATAGCACTACTTCCCAAAAACTCACCAAGAGGTTCATACATTGTAATAGTTTGTACTTGATTGAAAAATTCTATATTATTGCTCATAAACAATCCTTTTTTGAAAAATTGTATAAGAAAATGAAATTTTTATCATTGATTTATGTCAATTTAAAGATAAGTAGGATAAAATTGTATTGAGCTGTTATAAGAGGACTTATCCTAAACTTATTATTCGTAACCAGCAGCAGTGTCTTCTTTTTTTAGCACAAAGGAGGTGTTGTTGCTTGTTGTGAGGTGTTATAAAAAGTCAAATCAAATTTGTTACTTATATCTTATTTGTACTTTTGCTGGTTACTAGATAGAATATTATCAGAAAAATAAAATCTTTTCTTTGACTTAAATCAAATTTTATATAAATTTTCAATTTTTTACATAAATCTCAAAACTGTGGTCTTCTTTAGAGGAGAGAGAATAAAAAAACCACAGTTTTCAGATCTATTTAGTAGGAAGTCTTATAATAGCTAGGGAATATAATTTTAAAAGATGGGGTTACAAGGTAACCCCATAGCTTAGATAATGTAGATTATGATAAAATCTCTTCAATTGTAATATAATCACCAACTCTACCAGTCATTTGCTCTACATCAGTATTTACTGGAAGTGTTTTTTTACCTGGTCTCCATCCTGCTGGACAAACTTCACCAGTTTTTGTAGCATGTTGCCAAGCTCTTACTTGTCTTAAAAATTCATTTACATTTCTACCAACGCTATCTGCTTGAACTTCTTGAGCTACACAAACACCTTCTGGATTGAATAAAAATCTTCCTCTAAGTGCAACACCCGCTTCTTCTATAAGAACACCAAATGCTTCTGATACTGCTTGAGTTGAATCTGAACCTATTGTAAGTTTTAAACCTTTTAAGATTGGCTCAGTCTCTACAAATCTTTTGTGAGAGAATTTTGTATCTGTTGATATTGGTAAAATCTCAACACCAAGTTCAGCGAACT
The DNA here is from genome assembly GCA_012522985.1 of Aliarcobacter butzleri. Lineage (GTDB taxonomy): Bacteria > Campylobacterota > Campylobacteria > Campylobacterales > Arcobacteraceae > UBA6211. The sequence goes on along the minus strand of JAAYJJ010000158.1, from coordinate 407 downwards.
CATCATATTTTGCATTCATAGCTGCTATTTCTGTTGGACATACAAATGTAAAGTCTGCTGGGTAAAAACAAACTACTGTCCATTTACCTTTGTAATCTTCACTTGATACTGTTGTATAGTGACCTGTTGCTGCATTGTATGCATCCATTTTAAATTCTGGCATTTGTCTTAAAACCATTGTTGAACTCATTCTTTTCTCCTTTTTAATTTCTACTTCATTGTTTTCATTGTTTACTGTTTTTTCTTCTCTAGCTTTTACGCCTGTATCACACGCCATTGTGTCTCCTTTTTCAAAATTTGCTTTTGATGTTGGAATTATATACAAAAAAAATAAAAAGATTTAATGGAAAAAAATTTTCCTTTAAAAATTAAGTAAAATTTAAGTATATAAGTTATTCCTATAATAT
>JAAYJJ010000023.1 GCA_012522985.1 Aliarcobacter butzleri | reverse complement strand
CTTCCAAATGGCATGAAGCCCAAAAACTGAAATGTCACTTCTTATTTATTGTAGCTTTCTTATCTACTCTTCTTCATTTCCACTTCTACTTCTAGCTACTAGATGTATAGGCACACCTTCAAAGTTGATCTTCTCTCTTAAGGTATTGATAAGATATCTTTTATAGGTAAAATGAAGTAAACTAGGTCTGTTCATAATAAGAGCTATAGTAGGTGGTTGAGTTTTATATTGAGTTGTATAATAAATTTTAAGCAATCTACCATTTGGACTAGGTAAAGAGTGTTTAGATATAGCTTCTTCTACTATCTTATTTAGCTGTGAAGTTGTAATTCTTTGAGAAAAGTTATCAAAAACTTCTAAGATTTTATTTTTAAGTTTTTCTATACTTCTTCCTGTTTTAGCTGAAACAGCTATGATAGGTGCATAGTGTAAAAACTTAAATCTTCTTCTTATTTCAGATACACTCTTTTCATAAGTTTCAAGATTTTCATCCCATTTATTAAGTACTATAATAGTTCCAAGTGCAAATTTATCGACAAGCCCAGCTATTTTCTCATCTAAATCCACCAAAGGTTCACTAGCATCAAGTATAACAAGAGCAATATTAGCTTGAGCTAACATCTCATTTGTTCTCATAAGGGCATATTTTTCTATTCCTTCTATCTTGCCCCTTCTTCTAAGCCCAGCAGTATCAACAAGACGAATATCACGACCTTCATAGATAAACTCTTCATCTACAGGATCTATAGTAGTACCTGCTATTTGGCTAACAACTGATCTCTCATAGCCAACAAGAGCATTTAAAATAGAGCTTTTACCTACATTTGGTCTTCCTATAATAGCTACTTTGATTTTTTCTTCTATAATCTCTTCTTTGTCTTCATCTTCATTTAAAAACTCTTCCAAAGAGATATCATCATCATCTTCTTCATAATCAAGTATTTGATCAACTTCTTTACTTTGAGACTCTGGTAACTGTTCATCTAGCCACTCTAATAGTTTTCTAGTACCTCTATTGTGCGATACAGAAATAGGGAAAATCCTATCATCACCAAGTCCAAACTCATAAAACTCCCAAACTCTTTCCATCTCTTTGTCATTGTCTATTTTGTTGATAATTAAAGCTATGGTTTTGCCTAGCTTTTGAAGCTCATAAAAAAGCTCTTTGTCTTTATCATCAGGGAGTTTTTTGCCATCTACCATATATAGTACTATATCCGCCTCTTTGGCTGTGTTTACAGAGTGTCTTTTAACATTTGAAAAAATTGCATCATTTGTCTCATCAATACCACCAGTATCTAGTAAAAGTGCGGGTTTATCAAAAATAGTTATCTCTTCTTTTCTAATATCTCTTGTAGTTCCACTAACATCACTTACTATTGCTACTCTTTTTTTTAAAATCCTATTAAATAAAGAACTTTTTCCAACATTTGGCTGTCCTATAAGTGCTATTTTTTTAAGTTCCATAAATTATAAATCCTTGAAAAATTGATTAAACATTATATCCAAAAAATACTAAAAAGTTAATTTTTATTGATTTTTGCTATAATGTAGAAAATATTTAAAAGGTTTTTATTGAGTGATGATGTAAAAAAAGGGGTTTATTATATGCTAATAGCCTCACTTTTGTTTGCTTTTATGGGAGTAGTAGCAAAAGAGTTAAGTAGTTCTATGAGTTCGCTTGAAGTTGTCTTTTTTAGAAATCTATTTGGAGTTATTTTAGTTGGCTATAGTCTATATAAAACTCCACCTATACAAATAGGCGGTAAGCTAATGTTACTTTTTTTTAGAGGGTTTATTGGATTTTTAGCGTTATTAATGTTTTTTTATAATATCGCAAATATCTCTTTAGCTGAAGCTATGACATTTTCTAAAACTTCACCTATTTTTACAGCTATTTTAGCATATTTCGCACTTAAAGAAAGGCTATCATTTACGGCTTGGATTGGTGTTTTTGTGGGATTTGTAGGGATAATGTTTATTACTGGATTTGATCCATCTAAGCTAAGTATAACTGACTGGTTGGGAGTACTAAGTGGTGTTGGTGCTGCTATGGCATATACAAGTATAAGAGAGCTTAGAAACTATTATGATACAAAGGTTATAGTCTTTTCTTTTGTTGGAGTTGGTACGTTATTTCCACTATTACTTATGATAATAGGTGAGTTTTATCAAAATGAACTATTTGATTTTGCTATAGCATCTTTTGTGATGCCTAAAGGATTTGATTGGTTTTATATAGTTTTGTTGGGACTTTTTTCTACCTATGCACAAATATATATGACAAAGGCTTATGGTTCTACAAAAGCTGGTATTGTAGGAACTATAGGTTACTCAAATATAATATTTTCTATATTTTTAGGATTACTTTTAGGTGATAGCTTTCCTTCTTTTATGGTAAACTTTGGTATAATACTTATCATTTTAAGTGGAGTACTTGTAGCAAGTAAGAGTAATATTAAATAGTAGGATAGATATATGGTTTGGATTTTTTGGATAGTGTTTTTAGTTTTATTTTTTTGGTTTATTTATGATAAGTATATACAAAGAAAACATCAACTTCTCAAAGCTTATCCAATAATAGGTAGATTTAGATATCTTTTTGAAGAGCTAAGAGAGCCTTTAAGGCAGTATTTTGGTGATGAGAAGTTTTATGAATCAAAAGATAAACTTGATTGGGTATATAAAGCCGCAAAAGATCTACCAAACTATGCCTCTTTTGCTCCAGCTCAACCTATGCCAAAACCAAAGTTTATGTTAAAACACTCTTTTATCGCATTAAATGATGATGAAGTTAGTGATGATTTTGGAGTGGTTTTTGGTGAAAAAAGAAAGTTCCCATTTTATTCTAAATCTATTTTAGCAAGATCTGCTATGAGTGATGGATCTATCTCTCCAGAAGGCACTAGAGCATTTGCAAGAGGTGCATATCTAGGAAACTTTGCTATAAATAGTGGTGAGGGGTCTGTAACGACAAACTTTTTTATTACTCATGATAACTATAGTAGTAAATATATGGATATAGTTGAAGGTACGCAAAGGCAAATAAAGATATTTAATATAGTCAAACTATTAACAAATGGATTTTTAGCTTCTCAGGTTTATAGATATCTTGTTTTTGGCAAATCAAGCGTAGGTGAGACATATATTTTTGATCAAGAAACCATGAGATTTCATAGACCAAATTGGAATGCACCACTAGAGAACTTCCCAAAAGAGGTTCCTTTGGATATGCCAGATATTATTTGGCAAATAAGCTCATCTTTAAATGGATGTAGAGATAAAAAGGGCAAGTTTGATCCTATAAAATATCAAAAAGTTATGAGTTTTTGCCGTATGACTGAGATTAAACTAGCTCAAGGGGCTAAACAAACAGGTGGAAAACTAACAGCCAATAAAGTAACAGATGCTATAGCATATTATAGAGGGATAGAGCCAAATAAAGATTTTTTTGCACCAAATAGATTTCCTTATGCAAATAGTGTTGAAGAGTTATTTGACTTTATAGGAAAGTTGCAAAGCCTAAGTGGTAAACCAGCAGGTATCAAAATAGTAATATCTGATTATGAAAATATAGTTCCTTTTGCAAAAGAGATCAAAAAACGAATAGAAGAGGGTAATGATAAATATCCAGATTTTATCTCTGTTGATGGGGGAAGTGGTGGAAGTGCAACTGCACCTATAGAGATGATGGAAAGAATAGGACTAAATATAAGAGATAGTGTTTATTTAGTAGATAAGGTCTTGAAAGAGTATGGTATAAGAGATTATGTCAAAATAAGTGCTAGTGGTAAGATATTAACTCCTGATGATGTAGTAATAGTTATGGCTTTGGGAGCTGATTTTGTACAAATAGGTAGAGGTTTTATGATGAGTGCAGGGTGTATTAGAGCTAGATATTGTAGTGGTACTACAGGTAGGGATTGTCCCGTTGGACTTGCAACACAAAACAAAAATATAAGATCTAAGTATTTAGTATATAGACACTCTGAACATATTAAAAACTATCATAAAAACATACTTTTAGGTATCAAAGGACTTTTGGCTGTTATGGGGCTAAAACATTATAAAGATTTAAGTAAAAAAAATATTATGTTTTTAGATAAAAATAGCAGAGTTCATGATGATATAGATAAAGTTTTTGATAGAATATTATCTTTAGATAAAAACAAATAAACCATTGGAGACAAAATGGAAAAACTTATAATTATTGCTGGACCTTGTGTTATAGAAAGCAAAGAAAACATCTTTAGGATAGCTGAGGCTCTTAAACCTTTGAGTGAAGATAATAGGGTGGAGTTTTATTTTAAAGCAAGTTTTGATAAGGCAAACCGAACTAGTATAGATAGTTTTCGTGGACCTGGGCTAGAAGAGGGTATGAAGATATTAAATGAAGTTAAAAAAGAGTTTGGATACCAAATAGTAACTGATGTTCATGAGTCATATCAAGTTCCTCTTGTTGCAAAAGTTGCTGATGTTGTGCAAATACCTGCTTTTTTATGTAGGCAAACAGATCTACTAATAGCAGCAGCCAATACAAATGCTAAAATCAATATTAAAAAAGGTCAATTTCTAGCAGCAAATAGTATGAAACACCCTGTAGCAAAAGTGTTACAAGTAAGAGGTGAAAAAAATGTAAACTTTGAAAATAGTCAAAAATATGGAGTTTGGCTATGTGAAAGAGGAAATACATTTGGATATGGGGCTTTGGTAGTTGATATGAAAAACCTTATTTCTATGAGGGAGTTTGCTCCCGTGCTTTTTGATGCGACACACTCAGCTCAAGTACCAAGCACTGGCGAAACAACTGGTGGAAATAGTGCTATTGTACCAGCTCTTGCTAGAGCTGCTGCTGCTGTTGGGGTGGATGGGTTTTTCTTTGAGACACATTTTGATCCAAGTTCTGCACTAAGCGATGGACCAAATATGCTTAAAATTGAAGATTTATATAAAACTATAGAAGAGATTTTTGCTATCAAAAATGCTCTTAAAAACTAAAATTGGAGTAAAAATGAATATAATTGAAGGTAAATTAAGACTTGAAGGCAATGAAAGAGTTGCTATTATAAATGGTAGATTTAATCATATTATAACAGATAGATTGGTTGAGGGTGCAAAAGATGCTTTTATAAGACATGGTGGAGAGGAACAAAATCTTGATCTTATCCTAGTTCCTGGGGCATTTGAGATACCTATGGCACTTAAAAAAGCTCTACAAAGTGGCAAATATGATGCTGTTTGTTGTGTAGGTGCGGTTATAAGAGGAAGTACTCCACATTTTGATTATGTAGCAGCAGAAGCAACCAAGGGTATAGCAAATGTATCTTTAGAGTTTGGTGTACCTGTATCAAATGGAGTTTTAACAACTGATACTATAGAACAAGCTATAGAAAGAGCTGGAAGCAAAGCTGGAAATAAAGGGGCTGAGGCTATGACTGTTATTATAGAGATGTTAAGTCTTTATAAAGCGATGGGAAGTAAATAATGGCAACAAGAACTCAAGCTAGAGAGTCAGTTATCTCTTTGCTTTATGCTTATGATTTAGGTAATGATAAGATTTCAAAATTTAGTGATGAAATACTAGAGGATAAGAAAATAAGAAATAAACAAAAGGCTTTTGCTGATTCTTTGTATCATGGGGTTATGGAACATCTTGAGGCTGTAGATAAAGAGATAGAATCACATCTACGTAAGAATAATATGGAAGATCTAGGTAGTGTAGAAAAAGCTATATTAAGACTAGCTACTTATGAAATAATGTTTAGTGAACTTGATAAACCTGTAGTTATCAATGAAGCAGTAGAAATAGCCAAAAGATTAGCTAGTGATAATGGTCCAAAACTAATTAATGCAGTATTAGACAATATAGAAAAGGTTTGATTATGAAACTTTGTATCGCACTTGATCTAGATAAAAGGGAAGAAAATCTAAAAATCATAAAAGAGATCAAAGAGTATGATGTATGGCTTAAAGTGGGTTTAAGATCATATATAAGAGATGGAAAAGAGTTTTTAGAAGAGATTAAACAGATAAATCCAGATTTTAAGATTTTTTTAGATCTAAAGCTATATGATATTCCAAATACAACAGCTGATGCGGCACTTGAAATAGCAAAACTAGGTGTTGATATGTTTAATATCCATGCTAGTGTAGGAAAGATTGCCATGAAAGAGGTGATGAGTAGAATAAGAGAGCTTGAAAAAAGACCAAAGGTTTTGGCTGTTACTGCTCTTACTAGCTTTGATCAAGATGAATTTTATAGCGTTTATAATCAAGATTTAACAACGACTGCTATAAAGTTTGCCAAAAGTGCTTATGAGTGTGGACTAGATGGAGTTGTGAGCTCTGTATATGAAAGCAAAGCTATCAAAGAGGCTAGTTCTAAAGACTTCATCACCCTAACTCCTGGAATAAGACCATTTAGTGAAGATAGTGGTGATCAAAAAAGAGTAGCTGATATAGCTATGGCAAAAGAGAATTTGGTTGATTTTATAGTTGTAGGAAGACCTATTTATAAAAATAGTGATCCTAAGTCTATAGTTACTAAAATATTAGAAAATCTTTAATATTTCTATAAACTTTAAGTAACTATTTAGTTTGAGAGTGATATAATGTCACTCTCAAAACAAGGACAGGTGGGTGAGTGGCTTAAACCAGCACCCTGCTAAGGTGTCGTACTCGCAAGGGTACCGAGAGTTCAAATCTCTCCCTGTCCGCCATTGATACTTCTTAGTACTTCCACATAAGTCTAAAAACTCCCATTTTATCGATACTCTTAAATTTATAAGTCCATATGAAACCATATAAAACCCTATGTATCCAAATTTTTTTATGGTAGTTTTTATGGTAACTTTATATATAATAAATGAGTTACCATAAAAAAGGGTCAAATATGCCTAAAATCATAAAACCTCTTTCTGATACACAAGTTAGAAATGCAAAACCAAAAGAGAAGGATTATAAATTATCTGATGGTGGAGGTATGTATGTAATAATAAAGAAAACTGGTGCTAAATGGTGGAGACTTAATTATCTATATAATAAGAAACAAAAAACAATCTCTTTAGGTGTATATCCTGAAGTATCTTTATTAGAAGCTAGAGAAACAAAGAGAATATTATAAAAAAGCTTTGAAAGATGGAGATGATCCATCAGAAATTAAAAAACTAGATGATCAAGGAATAATAAAATATACATTTAAAAAAGTTGCTGAAGATTGGTATAGTTTAAATGAAGAGAGATTTAGTAGCTCATATAGGCAAAGTGTTACTGGATATCTTAATAATCATATATATCCCTATATTCAAGATAATAATATAGAAACACTTACTACTCTTGATATTATAAATCTATGCAAAATAATGGAACAAAAGAACATACTTGAAACCCTAAGAAGAACTTTATCCAGATGAGTGTAATGAAAACATATTTGATAAGTTTGTAAAAAATCTTTCATCAAATAGTATTGTTTGTATTGGAGCTGAACTCTTTATTGCAAGAATTTTTAAACATATTGGCTTTAGTAAGGTTTGTGATGATGAGCTACTAAAACATCTTGTAGTAACTAGACTTATAAACCCTAGTAGTAAGTTAAGAACAATAGAGTATCTAAAACTTTATCAAAATATTGATATAAATATTATGAGAATCTATAGATTTATGGATAAGTTCCATACATTTTATGAGGTTATAATAAATATTTACATATTAAAAATGAAATAGAAGTTGCAATAGATTATGAAAAGTTTGAACAAGATGGATTATGGGATGGTATTAAAGGCTATATTACTAATACTACTCTTGCACCACAAGAAGTCATAGAGAACTACTCAAATCTATGGCATATAGAAAAAGCTTCTAGAATCTCAAAAAACAGATTTAAAAATTAGACCTATACATCATTATCTAAAACATAGAATAGAAGCTCATGTTTCAATATCTTTTATAGCTTATACAATCTATAAAGAGCTAGAGAGAATTCTAAAACTGCACGATAAAACTATATCTGTACAAAAAGCACTTGAAGAGATAAAAACAATCTATGGTTTAGAGTATATAAATCCAATAACAAATGAGAGAAAGTTTGAAGTGTTAAAACTAAATGAAACACAGCAAAAAATACAAAATATTATAGATTTGGAGCTTGGGTGACCCAAATGTTGAAGTCAG
>JAAYJJ010000022.1 GCA_012522985.1 Aliarcobacter butzleri | reverse complement strand
GAGTTTATGAGATTTATCCAGATTCTATTTTGGCAACTCAGTTAAGCTATAATCCTATGATTTTAACTCTTAGTCAATATCAAGATAGAAAAAAGATGTTTATAGCAAGTTCTATAGGGGATAGTACATCTAATCTAGTAGCTATAGGATCTGTTTTAGGAGCTGATATTAGGTATAATTGGGTAAACTTTTCTACGCTTATTGGTTTAAACAAAATCATCTTTAATAATCAAGATAGTGAGATAAGTGGATATAAGATTATAGACAATCAAGTAATCTATAATATATCTTTATATAGAGCTGGTGAGTTTTCTTTTATAAAAATAGATTAGGTTTTATAATCTTTTAAGCTAGTTTTAGATAAAATCCGAAACTGTTTTCTAATCATTGAGGAAGTTTTTATAAAAATAGCAATAAAATTTTTGTAAAAAGTTGGTGTCTCACCCACCTATTAGGAAATAGAGAATCTAAGGTTAAAGGAAAGCTATGAAAGTAAGAGCTTCAGTTAAAAAAATGTGTGACAAATGTAAGATTGTCAAAAGAAAAGGTGTGTTGAGAGTTATCTGTGAAACACCAAAACATAAACAAAGACAAGGATAAAGAATGGCTCGTATTGCAGGTACAGACTTACCAATCAAAAAGAGAATGGAATATGCCTTAACATATATTTATGGAATAGGTTTACATTCATCAAGAAGAATACTAGATGCAACAGGAATATCTTATGATAAAAGAGTTCATGAGTTAAGTGAAGATGAAGCAGCTGCTATAAGACTTGAGATTCAAAAAAACTACATGGTAGAAGGGGATCTTAGAAAAAAAGTTGCTATGGATATCAAAGCTCTTATGGATTTAGGAAGCTACAGAGGTTTAAGACATAGAAAAGGTTTACCAGTTCGTGGACAAAGCACAAAAACAAATGCTAGAACAAGAAAAGGTAAAAAGAAAACTGTTGGTTCAGCATCTAAATAAGGTTAGGCAATGGCAAAGAAAAAAAATGTAGTTAGAAAAAAAATAGTAAGAAAAAATATTGCTGATGGAATAGTACATATTTCAGCAACTTTTAATAACACTGTTGTTTCAGTAAGTGATAATGCAGGTAATACAATAGCATGGAGTAGTGCAGGAGCATTAGGCTTTAAAGGTAGTAAAAAATCAACTCCTTTTGCAGCTCAACAAGCAGTAGAAGATGCGATGAAAAAAGCTATGGAACATGGTATTAAACATGTAGGTATCAAGATTCAAGGACCTGGAAGTGGTAGAGATACAGCAGTTAAGTCTGTAGGTTCAATCGAAGGTGTTAGTGTAAGATGGTTTAAGGATATTACACCTCTACCTCACAATGGATGTAGACCTCCAAAAAGAAGAAGAGTGTAAGGAGTAAAATATGGCAAGATATAGAGGACCAGTAGAAAAGTTAGAAAGAAGATTAAACGCTGATCTTGGTTTAAAAGGTGAGAGAAGATTAGCGGGGAAAAGTGCTTTAGAAAAAAGACCATATGCTCCAGGACAACATGGGCAAAGAAGAACTAAGATTTCTGAATATGGTTTACAACTAAGAGAAAAACAAAAAGCAAAATATATATATGGTGTTTCAGAAAAACAATTTGCTAGATATTTCAAAGAAGCAGTAAGAAGAGGTGGAAACACTGGGGAAAATTTAATCCTTATGCTTGAGCAAAGACTTGATAATCTAGTATATAGAATGGGATTTGCTTCAACAAGAAGATTTGCAAGACAACTTACAACTCATGGACATATTTTAGTTGATGGTAAAAAAGTTGATATCCCTTCATACAGTGTAAGAGCTGGACAAAAAATAGAAATAAGAGAAAAATCAAAAAACAACCCTCAAATAGTAAGAGCAATAGAGCTTACAAATCAAACAGGAATGGTTGATTGGGTAGATGTGGAAAAATCAAAATTGTTTGGTATTTTTAGCAGATTGCCACAAAGAGAAGAGGTTGCTATACCAGTTGAAGAGAGACTTGTAGTTGAGTTATATTCTAAATAAAAAGGATTAGAATATGAAAAAAATTACAGATACACCGTTTTTACCAACTGATGTTAATATTGAAAAGATTAGTGATAAAGTAGCAAAAATTACAGCAAGTCCTTTTGAAAGTGGCTATGCTGTAACTTTGGCACACCCACTTAGAAGAATCTTAATGAGTAGCACAAAAGGTTTTGCACCGATAGCTGTGAAAATAGAGGGAGTTAAACATGAGTTTGATGCTCTAAGAGGTATGTTAGAAGATGTTGCAGTTTTTATAATAAATCTTAAAAATATTGGTTTCATAGTAAAAGGTACTACTGAAGCTCAAATCGAAGTAGAGTACTCTTTTGATGGTTCTAAAGAGATAAAAGCAAGTGATTTAAATACTGAAAATGTAGAAGTTGTAAATGAAAATGCACATTTAGCTACTATTAATGCTGATTGTAATTTGACATTTTCAATTATACTACAAAGAGGTATTGGATATATTCCAAGTGAAGAGATTAGAGATATGATACCATCTAACTATATCCCACTTGATGCATTTTTTTCACCTATTAAAAAAGTTGATTACAATATAGAAAAAATGCTAGTAGAAGATAATCCAAACTATGAAAAGATTGTGTTTTATGTAGAGACAGATGGTGAAATGTCACCTGTAGATGCTTTTAAAGAGGCTGTTAGTGTGATGTATTCACAAATGTCAGTATTTAATAAAGTTTTTGATCTAAATGATCTAGCTCTTCCTGATAGTAGTGAAGAACCAGAAGAGATCAAATCATTGACACAAAAAATAGAAGATTTAAACTTAAGTGCAAGAAGTTTTAACTCTTTAGATAGAGCTGGGATTAAATATCTTGGTGAGCTTGTTCTTATGAGTGAGATTGAAGTTAAAAATATTAAAAACTTAGGTAAAAAATCTTATGATGAAATAAGTGAAAAACTTAGTGGTTTAGGTTTTCCTATAGATTATACATTACCAGAAAATGTAGCATCTGCTCTTAGAAGAAAACTTGAACAGTTAAAAGCATAAAATAAAGGACAAATATGAGACATAAGCATGGATATAGAAAGCTAAATCGTACCTCTGCTCATAGAGGCGCTTTGCTAAAAAACTTAGCAATTGCTTTGATAGAGAATGAAAAAATAGAAACAACTTTACCAAAAGCAAAAGAGCTTAGAAGTTATGTAGAAAAACTTGTAACAAAAGCAAGAAACGCAGATTTTAATACTCATAGAGTAATATTTGCTGCTCTACAAAATAAAGAGGCTACAAAAAAACTTATTAATGAAGTTGCACCTAAGTATTTAGAAAGAAACGGTGGATATACATCAATAATAAAAACAAGAATTAGAAGAGGCGATGCTACACAAATGGCGTTTATCTCTTTTGTATAAAAATAAAAGATGATTTTATAAAGGCTGATTGTAAAATCAGCCTTTTTTTATTTCTAAAATTTCAAAAGATACTTTTTTTTAAGCTCTTTTTGAATATAATACAAGATATTTAAGAGACGGAGTAAACGGTGATAACACTACAAGAAGCTTTAAAACTATCAAAAGATGACTTAATAACACTAAAAGAAGAACTTACAAATAAAATAGAACAAAATAGAGATCTTGGTGCATATATAGAACAATTAACAAATAAAAAAATATATACTAGAGGTAGTGGAATACCTATTGCTATTAAAGATAATATAAATATCAAAAATTTTCCTATGACTTGTGCTAGTTCAATATTACAAGGGTATATTGCACCTTATGATGCAACTATTATAACAAAGTTAGAAGAAAATGGATTTAGTCCTTTTGGTATAACAAATATGGATGAGTTTGCTATGGGAAGCTCTACTCAAAATAGTTTTTATGGGAGTACATTAAATCCTGTAGATGGTAGTAGAATACCTGGTGGAAGTAGTGGTGGTAGTGCTGCTGCTGTTGCTGCTAGTATTGCAATAGCTGCTATAGGAACTGATACTGGTGGAAGTATTAGGCAACCTGCTGCTTATTGTGGTTGTGTTGGTATGAAGCCTAGCTATGGAAGAGTAAGCAGATATGGAATAGCAGCTTATAGCTCATCACTAGATCAAGCTGGTGTAATAACTCAAAATGTAACAGATGCTGCTTTGCTTTATGATGCAATAAGTGGATATGATCCTAAAGATTCTATGAGTATGCAAATAGAATACAATGCAATTGCTCCAAATATTAAAAGTGATAGAAAACTAACTATTGCGGTTTTGAAAAACTTTGTAGATGAAGCTAGTGAAGATGTAAAAAAAGCTATGCAAAAATCTATAGATACCTTAAAAGAAGCTGGGCATACTATAGTATATGAAAATATGTTTGATACACAGATGATTGTATCTGCTTATTATATTATATCTGGAGCTGAAGCTAGTGCAAACTTAGCTAGATTTGATGGTATAAGATATGGTAACCAACAAGGAAGCGAGGGTGGACTAAAGGAGATCTACAATAAAACAAGAACATTGGGCTTTGGAGCAGAGGTGAAAAAAAGATTAATGTTGGGTTCTTTTGTATTAAGTAGTGGTTATTATGATGCTTATTATATAAAAGCACAAAAAGTAAGAGAGCTTATAAAACAAAACTATAATAAGATTTTTGCAAATGCTGATGTAATACTTTCACCTGTTACCCCAACTGTTGCACCAAAAATAGGCTCATATAAGAGTTCTTTGGAGATGTATTTAGGAGATATATATACAATCTCTATCAACCTAGCAGGGCTTCCTGCTATCTCTTTGCCTGTATCAAAAGATAGTGATGGTATGCCTATAGGCTTACAGTTTATTGGAAAAGAGTTTGATGAACAAACTATTTTTGATGCGGCTAAAAGTTTAGAAGAAACTATCAACTATAAAGGATAATTTATGAAAATAAGAAAGAAAGCTTTAACTTTTGATGATGTGCTATTGGTACCTGCAAAATCTGAGGTTTTACCAAAAGAGGTTTGCTTAAAAACAAAATTAACAAAAAACATAGAGATGAATATTCCTTTTGTAAGTGCAGCTATGGATACAGTTACAGAATATCAAGCAGCTATTGCTATGGCTAGACTTGGAGGAATAGGTATAATTCATAAAAATATGGATATAGAAAATCAAGTAAAACAAGTTATCAAAGTCAAAAAAAGTGAAAGTGGTATCATAATAGATCCTGTATTTATCAAACCACATCAAACATTACAAGATGCACAAAATCTTATGAGTGAGTATAAAATATCAGGAGTTCCTGTAGTTGATGATGAAAATAATCTACTTGGAATTTTGACTAATAGGGATATGAGATTTATTAAAGATTTTACAAAAACAGCTCAAGATACTATGACAAAAATGCCTTTAGTTACAGGTAAAGAGGGAACTACGCTAGAAGAAGCAGCTGAGATAATGCACAAAAGCAAGATAGAAAAGCTCCCTATAGTTGATAAAAACAACAAACTAAAAGGGCTTATAACTATAAAAGATATAAATAAAAAAATAGAGTATCCAAATGCAAATAAAGATAGTTTTGGAAGGCTTAGAGTTGGTGCTGCTATAGGTGTAGGACAACTTGATCGTGCAAAGGCTTTGGTTGAAGCTGGAGCTGATGTTTTGGTTCTTGATTCTGCTCATGGACATAGTAGGGGTATTTTAGATACAGTAAGCAAAATAAAAGAAGAGCTTGATATAGAGCTAATAGCTGGTAATGTAGCAACAGCTGAGGCTACTTTGGATCTAATAAAAGCTGGAGTTGATGGAGTAAAAGTAGGTATTGGACCAGGCTCTATATGTACTACTAGAATAGTAGCTGGAGTTGGTGTACCACAAATAAGTGCTATTGATGAGTGTGCAATAGCTGCAAAAAGCCATGGAGTACCTATTATAGCTGATGGTGGTATTAAATATAGTGGTGATGTTGCAAAAGCTCTAGCTGTTGGGGCAAATTGTGTTATGATGGGAAGTGCTTTAGCTGGAACTGAAGAGTGTCCAGGGGAAGTTATACTAGCTCATGGAAGAAAGTTTAAATCATATAGAGGTATGGGATCAATCGGTGCTATGACAAAAGGAAGCACTGATAGATATTTCCAAGAAGGAACAGCAGCAGATAAACTAGTACCAGAAGGAATAGAAGGCATGGTACCTTATAGAGGACATATAAAAGATATTATTCATCAGTTTATTGGTGGACTTAGAAGTTCTATGGGATATCTAGGAAGCAAAGATATACTAACATTCCAAGATAAGGCTGAATTTGTAGAGATAACTAGTGCAGGACTTAAAGAGTCTCATGTTCATGATGTAACTATCACAAATGAAGCTCCAAACTATCATATATCATAAACTTACAATCTTGAAAAAAGAGTTTTAGTAGTATTACTCTTTTTTCAAAACCAACAAAAGGTTAGAATTGAAAATAACTACAAAAAAGGCTATTTTTAAAAATCCATTATATCTAGAAAGTGGGCGTATTTTAGAACCATATGAGATTATGTATGAAACATATGGAGAGCTAAATGAAGATAAAAGTAATGTTATACTTATAACTCATGCCCTAAGTGGAAGTCATCATTGTGCTGGAAAATATGATGGTGATAGAAAAGCAGGGTGGTGGGATGACTTCATAGGAGCTAATAAACCTGTTGATACTAATAAATATTTTGTTATATGTACAAATAACCTAGGTAGTTGTTTTGGAAGTACAGGGCCTATGAGTCCTAATTATCCAAGTGATAAACCTTATAGATTTAAATTCCCAGTTTTAACTATAAGTGATATTGTAAAAGCACAAAAAATTTTACTTGATTCTTTGGGTATTCACCATATAAAAGCAGTTATTGGCGGTAGTATGGGTGGTATGCAAGCACTTTGTTATGCTATAGAGTATCCACGATTTGCTGATATAGTAATACCTATGGCAACAACAGCATATACAAGACCTTGGGCAATAGCTTTTAATAAAGTTGTAGTTGAATCTATCAAAAATGATCCAGATTTCAAAGGTGGTATGTATGAAGCTGATGATATCAAAGCCAATGGTTTATCAGGACTAGCAGTTGGAAGAATGGCTGGACATATCTCATATTTAGCTCCAAAATCAATGGATGAGAAGTTTGGTAGAAAATATGCTCAAACTGATGGATTATATGAGCTTTTTGGTAGGTTTGAAGTTGAGCGGTATTTAGAGTATAATGGCTATAATTTCCCACATAAATTTGATCCTTTGAGTTATCTATATATAGTAAAAACTATAAATATTTTTGATGCAAGTAGAAACTATGATTCTTTGGAAGATGCTTTAAATCGTATTAAATCTAAACTTCATCTTATCTCCTTTAGTGGAGATATGCTCTTTTTCCCTTATGAGATGGAAGAGATATATAATACTATGTGTAAACTAGGAAAAGATGATATATGTAGTTATAAGATGGTAGAAAGTGACTATGGACATGATGCTTTTTTGGTTGAAATAGATAAATTTGGGGATTATATCAAGAATCTATTGGAAGATAGATAATAGTTGATAGTTTTTAGTCAATGGTCTATAGTCATTAGTTGTTAGTCTATAGTAAATAGTAAATAGTCTTAGGAGTTAAGTACTAGGAAGTAAGGTTTCAACCTTACCAAAACTATAAGAAACTCATATTATATATTTTAACTTTTATTATTTTTTATACCTACAAAACAAACAAAGAGAGAGTGTCTTATATAATAGGTGACAATAAATTGTCACTTCCAAAAAAATCCTAACACTATGTGCTATCGACTAACAGCTATTGACTATTGACACTCTTTACAATTAATCATAAAGATGATAGAATAATACAAAACAATATAATATTTAAGGAAAAAGATGAGTCAAGAGAGTGTATCGTTTGAACAAAAAATAGAAAAAGCCAAAGTTTTATTACAAGAATTGACTAATCCAGAGTTACCATTAACAAAAGGTGTAGAGATATATAAAATGGGTTTAAAAGAGCTACAAGAGGCATCAAATATGTTAGAAAAAGCAAAGCTAGAGTTTGAAGTATTAAGTAAACCATCTAATATATAATGAAGATAAATATAGTTAAAAAAGAGATAAAAAATAGCTATATTAGAATCTATCCAACACTTGAAGTAAGAGTGAGTGTACCCAAAAATGTATCAAAACACTATATAGATACTCTTATAAAATCCAAACAATCTTGGATAGAGCATAAGATTAAGCAGTTAAAAACCAAACAAGAAGAGGGTGTTTTAGCTGAAAATGAAGTTTTGTTTTTGGGTAAAAAATATAAAATCAAATCAATTATATCAAAAGAAGATAAGGTAGAGTTTGATAAAGAGTATTTAGTACTTTATGTAAAAAAAGATACAAAAGAGTATCAAAAGAGGCTAATAGAGAGTTTTTTAAGTAGTAGTGCTAAGAGTTTATTGGGTGAGATTGTAAAAAACTACTCTATTTTAGTGCAAAAAAATATAAATTATGTTAGAATAAAGAAGATGAGTTCAAGATGGGGTAGTTGTAACTATCTAAAAGCAGGTATCAACCTAAATAGTGAGCTTATAAAAAAGCCTTTAGCTTTTATAGAGTATGTAGTTTTGCATGAATTGGCACATTTAACACATCCAAATCATAGCAAAGAGTTTTATGCTTATATTGAGCAGTATATGTTTGATTGGAAACAAAGATGCAAGTTGTAGTAAATAGTTGTGATAGATACTTCAAAAGACAAATAGAGCTTTGGGGTTTGGAAGTTCAAAAGTCTTTGTTACATAAGAGTGTGCTGATTGTTGGTAGTGGTGGGCTTGGATGTAGTTTGGGGATAGCTCTTGGTGGAAGTGGAGTAGGTAGGATTGATTTACTTGACTTTGATGAAGTAAGTTATCACAACCTTCATAGACAAATAGCCTTTGAGCTTGATGATGTAGGTAAGAAAAGTGTGAAGTCTTAAAGCAAACTATAGTTTCAAGAAATCCTTATGTTGAAGTAAACTCTTATGATATTGATTTGCAAAGCTTTATTAAAGAGTATGACTCTATGAAAAAAAGAGTAAAATATGATTTAATAATAGATGCTACAGATAACCTTCCAACAAGAGCTATGATAGATAGTTTTGCAAAAAGTGTAAAAACATCTTGGCTTTATGGTAGTGTTGAGGAGTTTCATGGTTATGTCTGTTTATTTGAAAATATCTCTTTTGAGTCTATATTTCAAATAAATAATCGTACTCCAAAAGGCATTACAGCACCTATTGTAATGCAAATTGCATCTATTCAGGCAAATATAGCTTTGAGATATCTAGCAAACTATAAAGTTGCAAAAGATAAGCTTTATTATTGTTATTATGATCAAGATGGCGATTTTTGTCTTCAAAAGTTTGGATTATAATATGAAAAAAAGTTTATTTTTGGTGTTATTTGTAAGTTTATTTACATTTAATGGTTGTGTTGGGGAACTTATGTTAGCTGGTACGGCAGTATCAGCTGCTTCAACAGCCCAAGAAGTAGAAGATGAACATAATGGTGATTTTTTTGAGTATATAGGTGAGAAATATCAATCTTTAAAATCATATATTAAAAGGAAAGTTAATTAACATTTTTTTAAGTCCAAAATTGATATAATCTCAAAATTTTGTAAATAAAAAGAGGAATTTATATGCCAAAAAGAGAAGATATAAAGTCAATTCTGATAATTGGTTCAGGCCCAATAGTTATAGGACAAGCATGTGAGTTTGATTATAGTGGTACACAAGCTACAAAAACATTGAAAGAGCTTGGGTATAGAGTGGTTTTGATAAACTCAAACCCAGCTACTATTATGACTGATCCAGAATTTGCGGATAAAACTTATATCGAACCTATCACCGAAGAGGTAGTTGAGAAAATAATCAAACAAGAAAAAATTGATGCAGTACTACCAACTATGGGAGGGCAAACAGCACTAAATGTTGCAATCTCTATGTATGATAAAGGTATGCTTGATGGTATAGAGTTTTTGGGTGTTAGGCCAGAAGCTATCAAAAAAGGTGAAGATAGACATCTTTTTGCAGAGGCTATGAAAAAAATAGGTATGGATTTACCAAAAAGTGCAAACGCTTATAATCTAGAAGAAGCTATAAAAATAGCAAAAGAGTTAGGATTTCCTCTTATAAGTAGAGCATCTTTTACACTAGCTGGTGGGGGAAGTGGCGTAGCTTATAATATGGAAGAGTTTAAGACTCTAGCCGAAGCAGGACTTAATGCCTCTCCTATAGGTGAAATAGAGATAATGGAATCACTTTTAGGCTGGAAAGAGTATGAGATGGAGGTAATCAGGGACAAAAATAATAACTGTATTATAGTTTGTTCTATAGAAAACCTAGATCCTATGGGTGTTCACACAGGTGATAGTATAACTATAGCTCCAGCACTTACTTTGACAGATAAAGAGTATCAACATATGAGGGATGCATCTTTTGCTATTTTGAGAGAAATAGGAGTTGATACTGGTGGAAGTAATGTTCAATTTGCTATCAATCCAGAAAATGGAAGAATGATAGTAATAGAGATGAATCCAAGAGTTAGTAGAAGCTCAGCACTTGCATCAAAGGCTACAGGTTATCCTATAGCAAAAGTTGCTACACTTTTGGCAGTTGGTTTTACTCTAGATGAGATTAAAAATGATATGACAGGAACAGTAGCTGCTTTTGAACCTGCTGTTGATTATGTTGTAACAAAAGTACCAAGATTTACATTTGAAAAATTCCCAAAAGCAGATAGTACGCTTACAACATCTATGAAAAGTGTTGGTGAAGTTATGGCTATGGGAAGAACATTTAATGAGTCTATTCAAAAAGCACTTTGTTCATTAGAGACGGGAATTTGTGGTTTTGATGAGATAAGTGGTGATTTGGAACTTATTAAAAAAGAGATAAGAAGAGGAAATGAAAATAGACTTAGATATCTTATGCAAGGTATAAGATTGGGGCTAAGTAATGAGGAGATTTTTGAACTTAGTAAAATAGATCCTTGGTATTTATCTCAATTTAGAACTTTATATAATATGGAAAATGAGATCAAATCATCTAATAAGGCACTTTTAAAAGATGAGAAAAAACTAAGAGAGATAAAAGCTGCTGGATTTAGTGATAAAATGATCTCTAAACTTATAAATGTAAGTGAAAATGAGATATATGAAGCAAGAAAAGCTTTAGGTGTAGTTTTAGAGTACAATGAAGTTGATACTTGTGCAGGGGAGTTTGATGCACTTAATTCTTATCTATACTCTACAACAAATATCACAAAGATAGCTCAAAAACCAAGAGAGAAAACAAAACAGAGAGTTCTTATTTTGGGTGGTGGTCCAAATAGAATAGGGCAAGGTATAGAGTTTGATTATTGTTGTGTTCATGCCTCTTTTGCTCTAAGTGAAATGGGTGTAGAGACTATTATGTATAACTGTAACCCTGAAACTGTAAGTACTGATTATGATACTAGTGATGTACTTTATTTTGAGCCAATAGACTTTGAGCGAGTAAGAAGTGTAATAGATAGAGAAGATCCAGATGGTATTATAGTTCATTTTGGTGGACAAACACCTCTAAAACTAGCAAAAAGTTTAGATGAGATTGGTGCAAAAATCATAGGAACTACAGCAGAAGTGATAGAACTTGCCGAAGATAGAAAGCTTTTTTCTGCGTTTGTAGATAAATTGGGACTTTTACAACCAGAAAATGGAACAGCAGTAAATAAAGATGAAGCTATAGCTATAGCAAATAAGATAGGGTATCCAGTGCTTGTAAGACCATCTTTTGTTCTTGGTGGTAGAGCTATGAGGATAGTATATAATGATGAAGAACTAAGCCAATATATGGATGAGGCAGTTTCAGTATCAAATGACTCTCCTGTTTTAATAGATAAGTTTTTAGATAGAGCAATAGAACTTGATGTTGATTGTATAAGTGATGGCAAAGATGTATATATAGGTGGTATTATGCAACATATTGAAGAAGCAGGTATCCACTCTGGTGATAGTGCTTGTTCTTTGCCACCTGTTTCTTTACCATCATATTTGGTAGAAGAGATAGAGCTAAAAACAAAAGAGATAGCTATAGGACTTGGAGTAATAGGGCTTATGAATGTACAATATGCTATTCATAAAGGCAAAATCTATCTTATAGAAGTAAATCCAAGAGCATCTAGAACTGTTCCTTTTGTAAGTAAAGCTACAGGTATGCCATTAGCAAAAGTTGCTACAAGAGTTATGTTTAATCAAAGTTTAAAAGATGCACTTAAAGTTTATGATAAAAATATCGTAATGGAAGAAAATGGAGTTTTAAAACCAAAACTCAAATCACATATAGCTATAAAAGAGGCAGTTTTTCCTTTTAATAAACTAACAGGTGCGGATCTTTTACTAGGACCAGAGATGAAAAGTACTGGTGAAGTTATGGGTATAAGTCATAACTTTGGTATAAGCTTTGCAAAAAGTCAAAGTGCAGCTAAAAACTTCTTACCAGTAAAAGGTGGAAAAGTATTTATCTCTTTAGCTGATTTGGATAAAGAGTTTGCACCAGAACTTGCAAGAGGTTTGATAGAAGAGGGCTTTAGTGTAGTTGCAACAGGCGGAACATATAGATCTTTGATAGAGCAAGGAATTGAGTGCGAAATGGTACTTAAAGTAAGCGAAGGAAGACCAAATATAACAGATCATCTTACAAATGGTGAAATAGTTATGGCTATAAATACAAGCGATAATCAAGCTCTAACTAAAAATGATGGTATAGAGATAAGAAGAACAGTTCTTAGAATGAATGTTCCTTATTTTACAACTGTTGCAGGAGCAAAGGCTAGTGTTGAGGCTATCAAAGCTCTTAGAAATAAAGAGGGTATTAGTATCAAATCAATACAAGAGTTTTTATCTGAATAAGAATAAATAAGTATATGGCAAATAAATTTAGTAGTTTTATTGTACCATATACTTTGGATTCTAAGATTTTCTTGGTTCAAACAGATACTACAGTTGGATTTTTATCAAAAGATGTAGAGCTTTTATATAAAAGCAAACAAAGAGATAAATCAAAAAAGATTCTTCAAGAACTTGATAGTTTAGCTACTTTAAAAAGCTTAACTAGAATACCAAATATACATAAAAAAAGAGTACGAAACAGTATTAAAACTACTTTTATCTACCCAAATCACAACTCATATAGGGTTGTGGATAAAAAATCAAAACATTATAACTTTATATCTAAATTTAAAAGTTTATACTCTACAAGTGCCAATAAAAGTGGTGAAGGTTTTGATGAAGAGTATGCAAGAAATAAGGCTAATATTATAGTAGAGAGTAAGTTTAGTACTCAAAATCCATCAAAAATATATAGATTAACACAACACAAAATAAAAAGGATTAGATAATGGATGCAAAAATAGGAATACTAACTATAAGTGATAGAGCTAGTAAGGGTGAGTATGATGATATTTCAGGTAAAGCAATAATAGAAGTTTTAAATTCTTATTTAAAGAGTCCTTGGAAAGAAGATTATAGAGTTATACCTGATGATAAAAGAGTAATAGAAGAGACTATAATAGATATGATAGATAAGCAAAAGTGTTCTTTAGTGGTAACAACAGGTGGTACAGGACCATCGCTTAGAGATGTTACTCCAGAAGCAACGCAGGCTGTTTGTGATAGGATGATGCCAGGTTTTGGAGAGCTTATGAGGAGTGTAAGCTTACAATATGTTCCAACAGCTATTTTATCACGTCAAACAGCAGGACTTAGAGGAACAAGCCTAATAGTAAATCTTCCAGGTAAACCAAAGTCAATCAAAGAGTGTCTTGATGCAGTATTTCCAGCTATACCTTATTGTTTGGATCTTATGGATGGACCATATCTAGAAACAAACGAAGATATTATAAAAGCCTTTAGACCAAAAAGCTAAGATTTTTTATCAGTCTATATTAAAAGAAATTTTGATAAAATTTTTCCATTAAAAAAACTTATTAAAAACTTAAGGATAGATTATGATGAAAAAATTACTAATAACAGTAATAATTGCTTTGGGATTACATGCCGCACCTATAGAAATGGGTACAAAAATAGATAACTTAGAGATAGTAGATCAGTTTGAAAAACTACATAAAATAGGTGAAGATACAAAGTTGATTTTATTTGAAAGTGATAAAGAGACTAGTGATATATTAAAAGATTATCTTTTATCACAAAAAGAGAATATTTTAGAAAAAAACAGTGCAGTATATGTAGCTGATATATCAGGGATGCCGTCTATTATATCAAAGTTTAT
>JAAYJJ010000021.1 GCA_012522985.1 Aliarcobacter butzleri | reverse complement strand
TATCATAAGAGAGGCTATTTTATTTAGTGTCAATTGACTTAAGATAGGATTTGTACTAAGAAGTAGTTTTTCTTCTTTTTCTTGTAGCTTTTTTACAATAAAATCAAATAAAGCATCAATATCTTCAATATCCTCTTTTTCTAGCTCTTTGATTTGTGTTTGTGAAAGTTTACTTGCATATTTAGAGAGTCTATCACATTCATTGATATTAAAGCCATAATCTTTGGCTTTTTGACAAAATACTCTTCTATACTCATCTGGTGTAGGAAGTATCCTATTTTGTTTTAACTCTTCTAAAACACTCTTTACAAGTTCTCTTATTGATGTTGGCATAGCATAACCCTCAAGAATGACTCTAAATAGATCATATATCGGCTTTTTTCAAAAAAACCAACATATCTTCACCAATTTGTCTTGAATATAATATTTCAAACCTCAACTCATCTAGAAGGAGTATATCATTATTATTTTTAATATTAGGTGAAATAAAAAGCATTAATAAATCTATTTTATCATAAAGTGTTTTTAAAAGATTATATCCCCCCTCTATCATAGTAAGTCCATTAATAAAATCAATACTATTTTCAATAACAACATCTCTATTTTCTACGTTAAAAAGTGGTATAGTTTGATCAAAATCTCTATTTTTAGAATAAATTAATACATTTGGAGCTTTAGTACTATCTATAAATCTACAATCCAACGTAGGTCTATCTATTCTAACGCTATTGCCTCCAATTACTAGCAAATCAATTACAGCTCTTAGCTTATGAACCAATCTTAAAGACTCTTTTGAGGTAATATATCCACCATTTATAGAGCCATTTGCTCTTGTAGCCAATTTAAAAAATATAAATCTATTATTTTGTATAGTTTGCATAAAAGGATAAAGTAAGGCTAAACCCTCTTTTTTACATACACCACTAATAACTTCTATACCTTTGGATTTAAGTTTTTCTATACCACCACTTGCTTGTTTATTTGGATCTTTGATACTTATAATTACTCTTTTAGGATGAAGTGTGGCTATTAAATCACTACAAGCAGGAGTTTTGCCTATATGATTACATGGTTCTAAAGTAATATATAACTCACAATCATAAAAAAATCCTTTGTGATTATTTATTAGATATCTATGTATTTTGCTTGATTCTTGTAACTCTTCTAGTAGTAAGTCTTTGTTTTTTTTAAGATATGCAGCTTTTAAAGCAAGTACTTCTGCATGTGCATCTCCTGCTCTTTGGTGAGCTTCTAGGCTAAGAATCTCTCCATTTTTAACAACTAAAGCCCCAACTGATGGATTTGGAAAAGTAAGAAGTTGATATCTCCATGCCTCTTGTAAGGCTAAAGAGATATAAAACTTATCATCTATTACCATTGAAAATATGTTTTTGCTTGAGATATATCACTATATAAAAAATCTACACTACTTTCATCTTCTAAAAGTAGAGTTATTTTCTCATCATCAGCAAATACAAGTTTACCTTTTGTTTTATTTTTTGAAAAATCTTTTATCTCCACAAACTCATCAACACTAGCTTGAAAATGTTTTGGAGTTTTTAGCTTTCTCTCAACCCCTGGAGAGCTAACTTCTAGATTATATTTTCCACTCATTGGCTCATAAAGATCTAAAATTGGAGAGATATTATTGCTTACTTGAGCACACTTATCAAGAGTTATTCCCTCTTTTGAAGTTATAGAGACTCTTAATATATGATTTTCATTCTCTCTTAGTTTTTCTATATCATAAAGTTCTACACCACATCCTGTTATAGCTATCTCCAAAGCCTCATATAGTTCGTTATTCTCCATCTTTTTTACCCTTTGCTATTTGCATAAAAAGCTCATCCATTTTTTTGATACTATCTAAACTATTATCTTGCAAAAATTTAAAGTTTGGACACTTATACCAACTTGTAGATGCCAAAATATAACTCTTTATTCTACCGTTTGCTCTACTTAATAGTGTTATTATCTCTTTTATCTCTTCTTTTGAAAAATCACTTCCATCAAAATAGACATCTGCATCATATTTGCCATGTTTACAATCAACAGCCGTGATAGTTAAAGAGTTTATTCTACTATCACTAAGCTCACTTAAAGCCTCTGGTATAAGCTCCATAAGTAAAGATTCTGTTCTTTGAAGATTGATAGATTTCATCTATATTGTCGCTTGTTCTTTGATTTGAATAAATGTTTCAATATAATCACCCACTTGGATATCATTGAATTTTTCAAACATTATACCACACTCATATCCATTACCGACTTCTTTAACATCATCTTTAAATCTTTTTAATGATGATATCTTACCTGTATAGACTATAACGCCATCACGTATAATTCTAGCCATCTCACCTCTTATAACTTTACCATCACTTACTATACATCCAGCAACTGTTCCAACTTTTGGTACTACAAACGTCTCTCTTACTTCTGCTTGACCTGTATTTTCTTCTCTAACTACAGCACTCATCATGCCTGAAAGTGTAGATTTAATATCATCAAGTAAATCATAGATTACAGTATAAGTTTTAATCTCAACACCTAGCGATTTGGCTTTATTTTTCACTTGCCCTGTTGGTCTTATATTAAAGCCCAAAATTATACAATTGCTACTAGCACTTGCTAAAGCTAGATCATTTTCACTAATCCCACCTATACCACTATGTATAACATTTACTTTGACCTCTTCGTTTCTTATCTCTTCTAGTGAGTTTTTAATAACTTCTAGTGAACCAGCAACATCAGCTTTTACGATAACTGGTAATGCTTTTATTCTACCTTCAGCTATCATACCACTAAGCTCTTCTAAAGATACTTTTGTAGATTTTGAAAGCTCTTTTGCACGAGCAAGTTCAGCTCTTTTGTTTGCTATTTCTCTAGCTTCTTTTTCACTATCCATAGCAGCTATTAAAGCTCCTGCTATTGGTACTTCATTTAGTCCTAAGATTTGTCCAGTTTGGCTAAGCTTTAACTCTTTTACTTTTTGCCCTTTGTCGTTGTTTATAGCTTTTACTTTACCATATGTTGTATCAGCAACTATAGCATCACCTATTCTTAGAGTTCCATTTTGAACTATAACAGTAGCAACTGATCCTCTTCCAACTTCTAGAGAAGCTTCTACAACTACTGCTTTTGCTTTTGCTTTTGGATTTGCTTTTAACTCCATAACTTCTGCTTGAATCAAAATAGTATCAAGTAAATCATCAATACCTATCTTTTTTAGTGATGAAACTTCAACAAACTCAGTATCTCCACCCCACTCTATAGTCATAAGTCCAGCCTCAGCCATTTGAGTCTTTACCATATCTATATTTGCTGTTGGTTTATCTACTTTTGTAATAGCTACTATGATAGGGCAACCACTATCTTTTGCATGTTTTATAGCCTCTCTTGTTTGAGGTTTTACTCCATCATCAGATGCAACTACTATAATAATAATATCAGTAATATCAGCACCTCTTGCTCTCATAGAACTAAAAGCCTCATGCCCTGGAGTATCAACAAATGTTATCTCTTGATTGTTTTTTGTAATGGTATAAGCAGCTATATGCTGAGTTATTCCCCCAGCTTCACCTGAAGCAACACTTGCACTTCTTATAGTATCAAGTAATGTTGTTTTACCATGATCAACATGTCCCATAATAGTTACAACAGGAGGTCTTGTCACAAGATCTGTATCATCTACTTCTTGTTCTTGCTCCTCTTCTATATAGTGTAGATCTTCAAACTCATCACTTATATTTACCTCTATATTAAACTCATCAGCAAGTATCTCTATAGCATCGTTATCTAAAAAGTCATTTTTAGTTACTAACATACCAAGTGCAAAAAGTTTTCCTATTACCTCTCCTACACTTTTACCTATTTTATCTGCAAACTCATAAACTCTAACATTTTCTGATACATTTACACTAGTAATATCTTGAGATACTTTAACCTCTTTTGGTCTTTTTTTCTTTTTGCTTCTTCTTAGGGTTTGTGGTTGATTTACAAACGATGTAGGTCTTGTAGTTCTTATATCTATTGGTTTTGGCTCTTCAAAAAACTTTGTATTGATCTCTGTCTCATCAAGATCTAGTAGTACTATCTCATCAGCTTCAAGTAGATCATCAGAGCTTTTAAACTCATCACTAACTCTATCAACATCTAATCTTTTACTATGTTCGTGTGCTTTTGCTATAACTTTTTTCTTCTCTTTTTTTATTTTTGGCAAAGGCTCTTTTTTATCAATTCTATCAAGTTTGGCTTCCATATTTGAATCAAGCAATTCACTCAATGATTTTGTCTGTTTTTTTGGAGTTTCTATAGTCTGGGTTGTTGGAGACTCTTTTTTTCTTACTATTTTAAGCCCTCTTCTTTTTGGCATAATCAGAGTATCCTTTGGCTTTTCTTCCTCTTTTACTTCAACCTTTATAGGCTCTTTTTTGCTATCTTCACTTAATATAGTAGTTTTATCTTCCTCTTCTTTTGGCTTTGATTCAACAGCTTTTGGCTTTGATATTTTTTTCTTTGGTGCTGGTGCTACTTTTAGTAACTTACTTTTACCAGTCATAACATAATTCGTTATCTCTTCAGCTTCTTCAATCGTGACAACACTTTGAGGTGATTTTAACTCTATACCTAGATCTTTTGCCTTTTCTATAACCTCTGTACTATTAGCCCCCGCCTCTTCTGCAATCTCATAAACTCTAACTTTATCTGACATTTAATTTCTACTCCGTAATATAAATTCTTCCAAATTGCCAACTTTGCCTCTACAAACTCTTGCAAGTTGTTTTTCTACTCTTTTGTGATCTTCGTTTAAACACTCTTGACACAAATAAAAACTTCTTTTTGTACCTGTAAACAATACCAAGGTATTGTCTATACACTGGACTCTTAACAAGGTGTTTTGTGCAAATTTTTTTCTACAAACTACACACATTCTTATTGGTTGCACATTTTACCTTAAACTTACTTAATTTTCTATGATTATACCATTATTATCAAATTCAAGTGTTAAAACTTTAAATCTTACAAACTCTTTTGATAAAGCATTTGAGAGTCTTTTTGCATCACTAGCATAACAAATATTAAAAAATGTAGAACCACTTCCAGACAATGTACTAAGCAATGCTCCGTTTTTTAGAGCAGTTTTTTGTACCTCAAAAAGCTCTGGCATCTGCTTCATTCTTACATATTGATGCATTCTATCTTGTGAAGCCTCTTTCAATAAATCCCACTTTTCAGACATAAATGCTGCTGTTAAAAGACTTGAATGAGAAAGATTAAAAACAGTATCCTCTTTTGTATATTTAAAAGGCAACACCTTCCTAGAACTAGCCGTTGAAATAGGACGATTAGGAATAACTACAACTGCATTTAAGCTATTTGGCATAGATTTTTTAATATTTTTTACTTCATTATCTTTAACTATTGCTACATTAAAGCCACCCATTACTGCTGGAGTTATATTATCTGGATGTGATTCATAAGCAAGAGCTAGATTTAATAGTTTTGTTTTACTTAAATTAATATTAGCACTTGCATAAGCACTAGCTATTGCACTTACAATAACAGCCGAAGAACTACCAAGTCCTCTAGAAATAGGTATTTCATTGAAAAACTCAAATCTAAAATATTGTGTTTTTGTAGTAAGATTGTTATAAAAATCATTAAATATAGAGATAAACATATTATTATCTTTTAAGATAGGATTATTAGCACCCTCTCCTCTTAAAGATACACTATGAAATTTTGAAGGTTTTATAAGAACTGTATTTTTTAGATTTACAGCTATGCCCAATGTATCAAACCCTGGTCCTAGATTGGCACTTGTTGCTGGTACACTTACTTTTAACACTTTTCTCCTTTACACTGCAGGTAATATATAGTTTGGAAGATTATCAAAACTACTCTTTATATCTACTAAAGTTTTTGGTAATACAAAATCAAATAGTTCTTCATCTTCTAAAGCACTGATTACTATTTTACCATCTTTTTGCATAAAATATCTATTTCCCAAAGCCTTTATTGGGGAGTTTTGATTAAACTCAAAACCACTTACTGCTAAAAGCTCAATATCTTGTACTATACTCAATGTCTTTAAAAACACATAACTTACCTTAATAGCCATAAAACTCCCAGGGCCATTGATATAATAGATCCTTTTTATTGGATACTCTTTTAAAATAGATGTAAAAATCTTTGCTATTATATCACTTGTTTTACCCTCTAAAGAGTAGGTTTTAATAAGATTTTTATCTTTATAAACCCCTACAAGCAAGGGATTTGCTATACTTAAAACTAAAATTTCATGCTTTTGCATAAACAAGCTCAAATATCTCTTGATGTGCAATAGCCTCTTCCAAATCAACTATTTCATAGTTTTCTTTAGATTCTAAGACTTTTTTTGTAAGCAAATGATTTAGATGGTGACTTCCTGCTTTTGCATCATAATGCCCAACAACTGTATATCCAAGTAGTGATAAATCACCAATTGCATCTAAAATCTTATGCCTTACAAACTCATCATCATATCTAAGCCCTTCTGGGTTTAAGATCTTATTTTCATCTAGCACTATAGCATTTTCCAAACTACCACCAAGAGCTAGTCCTATACTTCTTAGATACTGTACCTCATGCAAAAACCCAAATGTCCTAGCACGAGAGATATTTTCTTTATACTCTTTTAGACTATAATCAAAATGATATCTCTGTTTTCCTATAACAGGGTGTTCAAAATCTATTTCAAAATCAAAAATCATATTACCTGATGGTTTAATAGTGACTTTTTTACCCTTATCTTCTATAGTTATATCTTTTTTAATAATCATCACTTTTTTAGATTTATCTAGCTCTTTGATACCAACTTCATCAATAAGCATACAATACCCACTACTACTTCCATCAAGTACAGGTACCTCATCATTATCTAAAACTATTCTAAGATTATCTATACCATAAGCATAAATAGCTGATAAAAGATGTTCTATTGTTGAGACTTGCACTCCATCTTTACCGATAACTGTAGCCATTTTTGTATCTATTACACTTTGTGGAGTCAAAGGTATAGTAACACCTACATCTTTTCTATAAAAGACTATCCCCATATTACTCTCTAGTGGCTCTAGCCTCATATTAACAGGAACACCCTTATGTAGCCCTATTCCAACAATCTCTATTGGTTTATTTATAGTTCTTTGTTTCATTTGTTATCTATTGCCTTTTTTGATGATTGTATTATATCAAAAATTCTTGTTTTTATCCAATTTTTATCCATCCACTCCAAAGGATTTACCTCTATTCCTTGAACTAAGACTCCAAAATGCAAATGATCTCCAAAAACAGCCCCCGTAGCTCCAGTGTTTGCAATATGTGTATTTGCAGCTATATCATCACCCACATCTACACCACTACTACTTGTATGTGCATATAAAGTTGCTAATCCTAAGCCATGCTCTATAATAATAGAATTTCCATAAATTCCTAGATAATCTTTAAATACAACCTTACCACTATTGGTATTATATATTGGAGCTTGTTTTACACTAGCCCAATCAACTCCTAAATGCCACTGTTCGTCTATTTGTTGCTCTTGATAAAAATAACTTCTTCTATCTCCATAACCTGCTACTGTTTGGGAGTTGTGCAATCTTTTAAAAGGAGTAATATCAAAGCTACTCACCATCTGAGTATCCATACTTGATACTCCAACTCTTCTTATAGTTGCTACATTTTCACCACGAAGCTCTAAATTTGCTCGTAAAAACCTTGCACGTAGATCATTGTCTATTGGTTTATTGGAGTTAGTTAAAACTTCTGTAGAAATCTGCTCTATAAACTCATCACTTATATTTAGATTTGAACTTCTAAACTTACTCTCTCTATAAAAAAATGGTACTTTTGTAATAGTAGTATTATTTGCTAGATCTTTAGCTACCAAAGAGATTTGTCCAAAGTTTTCTATATCCATAGGCCAAGCAATAAGAGCTATATAAAAGTTCTCTTTATAAAAAGGAGTTAGCTCAAATCTTGTTTTATCATTAAAAGTAATATACATATCTGATAGATTATTGTCTTTTACCTCTACTACTACAACACCGCTTCCACCTCTTACAATAGCATATGTATTTGCTACTACATTTGCAACTGGTTTTGTATTGTCTATGATTAGTTCTATCTCTTTTGTGGTGCTATTGCCTTGAAAAAAGTTCCATTTACTTATATCAGTTACTTCAACTATAAGCTTGACTTTTTCTTTTTTATAAAATATTCCAAGTTTTGGAGCCTCTAAGCTAAGCTCTATATTTTTTAAAGGAGTTGTTAAAACTTCTGATTCAAGTACTTTATCATTTTCTCCATCTATATATGTAATCTTATAATATTTAAGTCCTGTATCATCGCTTATTGTAAGATTTAAATTATCTTTCATATTCCAATAAACTCTATCATCTATAGATACCACTGGTTTATTTTGCTCAAAAGAATCTGAATTATAGATATATATACCAACACCCACCAATACTAACATAATTATAATAATAACATAACTTACTATATTGTTTTTATTACGTCCTCTCATCTATTTCCTTTAAAATCATACTAATAGCCGTATCTATATCTATAGTATCTATAGAGCATCCCGCAGCATATATATGGCCACCTCCACCAAAATATTGTGCAATAGATGATATATCTGTACTTTTAGATCTTATAGATACTCTTGTTTTATTATTTAAAACTCTAAAAAACATAGCAATATCTACAACTCCTATATTTAAAACCATATTTAAAGCAATCTCACACTCTTGTAATAATGCTCCTGTTTCATCTAAATCTTCTTTTGTTACATAGATTGTTGCTACTTTACCCTCTTTGTGTAAAGTTAGAGTATCTAATACCCGCGGTAAGGCTCTATATTTGGCTAAGGAGTCATTTCTTAAAAACAGATCTGCTATACGTGATGGGTTTGCACCCTTATCAACTAATGATGAAATAATATCAAAAGTTTTCTTATTAACTCTTGATGTGCTAAAAGCTTGTGTATCACTATATATTCCAACATATAGAGCTTCAGCCATATTTTGACTAATATTGATATTGTTATCTATAAAAAAATCATATACTATTTCTGATGTACTTGCACGATTTGGCTCTACTATATTGACTGTGCCGTAATTGTCATTTGAAATATGGTGGTCAATATTTATAATATCAACTCCTTGTATTGGCTCAAATCCATATCTTTTGATATCACCACAATCAACAGAAATTATCAAATCATAAAACTTTGGTAATTGAGTAGATATTTTAGAAAATCTATCCAAAAACTTCAAAGGTGAAAAACTTTTTACATCTTTATTATAAACACAATGCTTTATCTTAGCACTACTTAAAAAACACGACAATGCCAAAGCACTACTTATAGTATCTGGATCTGGGTTTATATGAGATACTACTAAAATATATTTTGCATTATTTATAAGCTCCAATGCTTGTGTCAAACTCTTTTATCTCCCTTTTTAATCAAACTTCATAGAAAAATCAAGCCATGTTGCTTGATGTATAATAGATCCTGAACTTATAGCATCTACACCACTAGTAGCATATTTTTTGATAGTATCTAGGTTGATATTTCCACTAGCTTCAAGCAAAATATGAGGGAAATTTGTATTTCTAAACTCAACAACTCTAGCTATCTCTTCTATCTCCATATTATCACACATAATAATATCGGCTCCTGCTTCCATAGCCTCTTGGGATTGCTCAAAAGTCTCACACTCTATCTCTATTTTTGTTACCCATGAGATTCTTTTTCTAGCTATTTTAATAAACTCTTTTAAATCTGTTATTGTTTTTAGGTGGGTATCTTTTAACATCAAACAATCATCAAGTCCAAGCCTATGGTTGATAGCTCCACCTATCCTACTTGCATATTTTTCATAAGCACGAAGTTGTGGTCTTGTTTTTCTAGTATCAAGTAGTGCTACACCCGTACCTTCTATTGCTTTTACATATTGATTTGTCAAAGTTGCTATTCCACTTGCATGTTGTAATAAGTTTAAAAATGTTCTTTCACAACTAAGTAGTATTGAAGCCTTACCTTCAAGTTCAGCTATAATATCACCCTTTTTTATCTCATCACCATCTCGCTTTAAAAACTTACAATCAAATCTCTCACTTATTGCCAAAATTCTAGCATATTTTACTCCTGCAAGAACTCCATCATCTTTACTTATGGCTCTTGCTGTAAATCTTCCCTTTGGTGCTATATCAAAAAAAAGATCTCCTCTACCATTGTCTTCTACCATGGCTTGTTGTACAAATCTTCTAATATTTGTCATTTAATCTTATCCTTAATTTATTTCAAACATTCTTTGCAAAGCTATATTAGCCCAATAAACATCATCTTCACTTACAAAAACTTCATTTGCTATATTTCCATCTTCTATAGATTTTAACGTATCATATAGATCTTGCAATGTCGTTTCATTCATAGTTGGACACTCTGGTTTTGTACTACTTAGTATATATGTATTTTCCTCTCTTAGCCTATTTACCATATTGTACTCTGTTCCAACTACTACTTTTTGCTCTTTTGGAAGCCCTTTTATATAACTTATCAATTGACTTGTACTACCTACAAAATCAGCTTTTTGAACTACTTTTATATCACACTCTGGATGAACTGCTACTAAAATATTTGGATATTTTTGTCTATAAAAATCAATATCCTCCGGACGAAAAAGCTGATGCACTGCACAAAAACCATCATAACAGATAATATCTGCATCTTTTGGATCTGTACCATCGCCTAAAACACATGACTTTAAGCCCATCTTTAAAGCAAAGTTTTGCCCTAAACATCTATCTGGTACAAAAAAGATTTTTTTACCACTTTGCAAACCTTTTTCTATAATCTTAAATGCATTTGAACTAGTACACACCATACCACCCATTTGTCCAACTCTTGATTTTACTTCTGCACTTGAGTTGATATATGTTATTGGCAAAATATCCTCATTTTTAATACCATAAGAGTTTAATTTTGCTAAATTTTCATCAAAATAAGCAACATCAATCATCCTAGCCATAGAACAACACGCGATTCTTGGCATCAAAACCCTTTTTTGTGGTGCTATGATTTTGACACTTTGCCCCATAAATCCAACTCCACAAAAAACTATATATTCACTCTTGCATAAAGATGACTTTTTAGCTAATTCTAGACTATCTCCTATAATATCAGCTAGTTCAAAAACCTCATCTTTTTGATAATAGTGTGCAACTACTGTTACATCTAGTTTTTCTTTTAGTTTAATTATCTCTTGTTTTAAATCCAAACCCCACCCTTTTATTGTAGTCTTAATACAAAGCATACTAGCTTTAGTTTATAATATTTATCTAAATATAACAAATTTTTAGTTACAATCACATAAAATATTGAAATTAAAATAGATGGAGTCTTATAAGTGGAGTTTATTAGTAACATGAATATTGTATATTATCTCTTAGCATATTTGCTTGGTTCTATCCCTTTTGGATTAATCCTAGCAAAGCAATTTGCAGGAGTTGATATCAAATCAAGCGGAAGCAAAAGTATAGGTGCTACAAATGTTTTAAGAGTAGTCAAACAAACAAACCCATCATTAGCAAAAAAGTTAGGAATTGCAACGTTAGCACTAGATGCCCTAAAAGGAACATTGATAATACTTTTGGCTATGGCTTTGGGACTATCAAACAATACACTTTGGGCATTGGCTATTTTGGTGCTTTTAGGGCATTGTTATAGTATTTATCTTAAATTTGAAGGTGGCAAAGGTGTAGCTACAGCTCTTGGAGTTTTGGTAGTACTTCTTCCTATTCCTACTATTATAGGTGGTATTGTTTGGGCTATTAGTGCTAAAACTCTTAAAATATCTTCATTATCATCTTTACTTGGGCTTATAGGTGTTATTATTGGAGCTTTTATTTTTAACAATGGACTTGGTGTAGGATCAAATATTCCTTTATATATTATTGCTTTTATAGTAGTTTATAAACATATTCCAAATATTTTAAGACTTCTAAAAGGCGAAGAACAAAAGATAACAGCTTAGATATGAAAATCTATATAGAAAATCTACATTTTGAGTGTATAGTAGGTATTTTGGACTTTGAAAGAGTAAAAGAACAAAAGGTTATCATTAACTTTGAGTGTGAATATGATTATGTAAAAGGTGCTTTTGTGGATTATGCTACTATAGCTCAAACTATTAAATCTCTTATGCAAGAGGGTAAATATGAGCTTTTAGAAGAGGCTATTTTAGATATAACAAATAGCCTAAAAACTCAATTTGCTATTTATAATATACACCTAAAGATCACAAAACCAAATATTTTAGATAATATGGAAGTAAGTATTAGCAACTAAATATAAGCTTCAAATAACTATCACACTATATAAAAGTAAAACGAAATTTTGGAGAACTCTTTTTTATTATAATAGTGTGATAGTTTAAAACTTAAAACTTAACTCTTAGATTTGCATATGTATATCTACCCATCTCATTAAGTAGCATTATACCATCACTTGTTCCTGCAAGAGTAAGATCTTGATATGTATTTGATACCGCATAAGTTTTATCCATAATATTATCTATACCAAACGTTATATCAAAGTTTTTAGATATATTATAGTTATATTTTGCATTTACAACACCATATCCTGCTAGTCGTCTCTCACCATTATCACTATCAAACTTACTCCATGATTTAGCAGCTATAAGTTCTGCTCTTAAGTGATGTTTTGATACTTCATAGCTAAGACCTAGATTTGTCTTAAGTGGTACAATATCAGCTAAATTTGTATCACTTTGTCCACTAAGTGGCTCTTTTTTCTTACCTTTTTGCCATGATGCCATTAAATCAAAAGAGAGTTCATCACTTAGATAGTAAAATCCTGCAAACTCAAAACCATAGATTTTTGCATCTATATTTACATATTTGCCATTATCAGAGTGATAATAGATATAATCTTTTAGATCACTATAAAAAAGCTTTGTTTTAGCTCCTTTGATGCCATCACTATAATCAAATCCAAAATCAATTTCACGATTTTTGGTTTGATTTACATCACCATCTACCACTCCAGTATTACCCATAAAAAGCTCTTTTGCATCTGGAACTCTAGCACTTGTACCAATGCCCACAAAAGTTTGCCAATCATCATTTAATCTTTGAGTAGCCATAATATTTGCTGATAATGAGTTATAATCTATATCATTTCTAGCCGTTGCACTCATGGATTTGGCTATTTTATTTGCTTTAACATTTGTATCATCATATCTTAAACCCAAAGCTATATTTGTATCATTGATTTGAGTTGAAGATTTAGCAAAAATAGCTTTGTTTTTGGTATCAACATCAGGAATAAAGTTTGCATCTGTTGTAGCTGGAGCAAATCCTGTTAAAGAGTTATATTTTTGTCCATCCCAATTTCTTTTACTTGTATCTAAACCTATATCAAAACTACTATTATCTATAGAAAAACTATTTTTTAGCTTAGCTCCTTGCATAATACTTTCTACATAAGCATCCATATATCCACCAGCTCCAGCACCTGCATTTCTATATCTATTACTCATAAGATGTTTTACTTTAGATCTATATGTTTCAAACTTTATAGCATCGCTATATTTGGCTATATCTTTAAATGTTGCTCCAAAAGAGTAAATATCACTATCATCATATATAGCATCCATCATACTTGAAGGATAGAGTATATCATCGCTTCTATTTGCTGTATATGAAACTCTTAGTTCACTATTATCTGTTGGGTTTATAAAAAGCTTTATATTACCTGTTTTTTTGGTAAAACTATCCATAGTTGATGTACTATTTGTATATTTTGGTCCAGCAGCACTAGCTTGAGAGTTAAGCTGCTCAGCCATTGTTTGCCCACTACCATCTTCATATTGTTCACTATTTTCATAACTAGCCCCAACTAAAAGCCTAAACTTTTCATTACCACCACTTACACTTGCACTTGTTTTTTGATAATCAAAACTACCTACATTTAGGTTGATATCTCCGCTTAACTCTTCTTTTGGATCTTTTGTTTTG
The DNA here is from genome assembly GCA_012522985.1 of Aliarcobacter butzleri. GTDB lineage: Bacteria > Campylobacterota > Campylobacteria > Campylobacterales > Arcobacteraceae > UBA6211. The sequence continues at coordinate 5,771 of JAAYJJ010000021.1, read as the reverse complement.
ATTCTTACATGTCCACTAAGAGTTCCCATATTTTCTACATCAAAAGGACCACCTATAATCTCAACTTCTTCAACACTATTTGTAACTATATGTGATGTTGGTGGATCCATCCTATTTGGACATGCTCCACATACTTTAGCATCATCAATAATAACTGATATATTATCTTTTTTTTGACTTCTTACCAATATATCATTTGCTATACCGCTTCTTCGTATAAGGTTTACACTCGAGCTACTTTTGCTTAGAGCCTCAGCTAAATCAGCTGATTTTAACTCTTCTGAACTTACATTTTCTACCTTTTGGCTTAAAAGCTCTTCACTTACATCAATAGTACCCAAATCATTGGCTAACAAAAATGAAGCAGTAGTTATGCTAATAAGAACTGTTTTTTTCATAATTCTACCTTAATCTTAAAATTAAAGTATATTATCAAGGAAGTGTTAATTATACGTTAAATATCTCTAGATTATTTTCAAATAAATAAAACAAATAAGATTTTACCTTTTTTGACTTTGTAATCTTCTCTATAGCGTATTTATAGTGTTTAATCTGTTGTATATAGTTTTCATGCAAAGCTTTTCCTGTTTTATAGTCAATAATAATATATTCATTATCTTTAACTATAAGCAAATCTATAATCTTAATTTCACCCCTATATGAGATATACTGCTCTTTTTTTATCTCTATATTATTAGCTAATAACTCTTGAAAAAATCTATCTTCAAAAAGTATTCTAACTCTTTTACTTATATCTATAAAATCTCTATTATCCAAATAAAATGAGTACTTTTGTTTAGCAAGATCTATTATCATCTCTATTTCATCTATATGAAACAAAACAGCGTGTTCTAGGGCATAGTGAGTAGCTATACCAAAATATTTAGCTTGTAAATTATTATCACTATTAAAACTTTTATGTTTTAACTCCACTTTTTGAAGCCCCAAAAACTCCGCTTTATACTCTAAACTCTTTTCTATCTCTTTTTGTGGCTCTATTTGACTTGGTGCTATTTGACCTATTTTAATATCTTGTAGATTAATAATATCAAATATAGATTTTTCTTTTTTAAGTACTATTAGATTGTTTTTTGCTCTTGTTAATGCAACATATAAAACATTGATAATATCATCTATTTCTAATAGTTTTTCTTTATCCAATGCTTTTTTATATCTATCATCAAAATACTCTTTATTTTTGATTTTATAGTAAACTTTTTGTAAATCCACTCCATCATACTCAAAAATAAAAGCATCTGTTTTATTTGAATCTCTTTTAAGCTTATCAACTACTATAACACTCTCATACTCTAAGCCTTTGGATTTAAAGATAGTAAGTATTGAAATACCCTTATTTACACTACTTTGGATACTTGCATCAAGTTTATCTATATTATATACAAAATCAAAAATATCTCCAAAAGAGTTTAAGTTTTCTAAAAGTGTAATAATATTTTCATCTACAATTTCAAGCTCAACTGATATATCATATAGAGTCTTTTCTAAGGAGTTGTTTTTTAAATCATATTCAAACACAAACTCACTTTCAATCTCTTTGCCACAAAGAGCTAAAAAGTTTGCTTTATAAATCTCTTCTTTAAAAAATAGATATTTTACTATATTTATAAGTGCTTTTACATTTGTTTGATTTATAAGTTTTGATGTCATATGAGTTGATATCTCAACTCCAATATCCTGCTCCAATAAATAGTGATAGATATTTAAAACCTCTTCATTTGTAGAGACTAAAATAGCTGTTTTATTTAGACTAGCTCCACTATCTCTTAGCTCTAAAAGTTTTTCTTTTAGCCCCAAATAAGGCTCATCACCTGATAATCTTACATCAGTTATAACCTCTACAAAACCCTCTTTTTGTATAGATTTTTGCTCTACATAAGGATAATTTGCTATCTTTGAAAAGATATCATTAACAAAACTAACAACTACCTCTTTACTTCTATAGTTAGTATCAAGATTAAGCTCTTGTATTTGTGGATAAGTATTGATAATATAATCAAAAAGCTCTTTATTCCCACCTCTAAATCTATATATTGATTGTTTTGTATCACCTACATAAAAAAAGCTCTTAAACTGCTCTCCACCAGATAGTGCCTCTTCTATCATAGGAAGTAAGATACTAAACTGCTCTATAGATGTATCTTGAAACTCATCTATTAATATATGATTATATCTACTATCAAGCCTAAAATATAAAAACTCTCTATCTATTAACTCTACTACAAGCTTAAGAGCAAAATTAGTAATATCACTAAACTCTAAATATCCCTTTTTAATAATATAGCTTTTTCTAAACTCTTTGAACTTTTCAAAAAGTGTTAAATACTCTATAAGAATATTGTTAGATCTTACCTTATAATACTCTTTTATAGAGGATTTTAGCTCTATAAAAAGCCTATTAGCTTCACTATCACTAAACTTTTTTAGATCTCTATACTCTCTCAAATCATCTCTTATAATCCAAGTCTTATCCAAAAGCTCTTTTATAGTAGTAAAATCAAGTGCTTTTTTAGCATTTACTCCCATTTGTTCTTCATAATATTGATAAATATGAGATTTAAGTCTATTTGCTATAGCTAAACTTTTTTGTTCATAAAAACCTATCTCTTGTTCATAAACTTTTAAATCAAAGCTCAAAGAGGACTCTTTTTGTATAAAAAACTTAAATAACTCTATAATAGATGGAACTTTTTTATTATCATAAATATATAGATTTACAAAATTTGAAAAATTCTTTTTATCCAAAGATTGCAAAAAATAAAAACTAAGTTCATCTATATCATCATTTGCTATATCAAAACTATCAAAAATCCCTATATATCCGCCAAACTCTTTAAGTATTTGGTTTATAAACTTATCTATAGTATAAATAGCAAGATTTTCATTTACAATAAGCTCTAAAATATAGTTTTTCTTTTTTAAAATCTCCTCTTTAGAAAAACCACTATTTTTAACTACCTGCTCCAAAAAAGAGATATCCTCTCCCAATGTATAGATATTGTTCAATATCCTTTGTTTCATCTCATTTGCAGCTTTATTTGTAAAAGTAAGTGTTAATATCTCATTTGGCATAGCCCCCAAAAGTAAAAGCGTTATATATCTTACACTAAGGGCAAATGTTTTGCCACTTCCTGCACTTGCTTTTAGGGCTAAATATTTTTCCATTATTTTATCCCACAAATTGTTTTATATGCACAATATTCACAATTTGCTCTTTTATCTGTTTGTTCAAAATTAACCTCTTTTGTATATAAAGAGTCCAATATATCATCCAAAAGTTCTAGCTTCTTTTCTAGCACAACTTCTTGCAAAAGTTCTGCTTTATTTATATCATAATAGTATGTTTTTGGATTTTTATCTCTATAAGCCAAAAAATAAAACTCTAGTTGAAAATCTGTACTATTTTTATATGTTTGTAGAGTATCTATTTTAAGACTTCTTGAACTTTTATAATCTATAATCTCATATATATCACCTTTTATATCAACTCTATCAACTATACCTTGAAGTTTAATACCCCTATGTATTATCTCAAACCTTTTTTCCAAGCTTCCTATCCAAAAGCCTTGCTTAAATCTTTGCTCTTGAAAATAGGCAAACTTATATAAACTTTGTCTATAAAGCTCTAATTCTAACTCTAAAACTATATTATTTATATATATTTTCTCTTTTTCTATCTCTATATCTAAAGCCTCTTTTATCTGCATATAGCTACTTAGATTTGGATTATTTACAAATAGATTTTGTAAAATCTTATGTAATAAGGAACCCATCTCATAAGCTTTTGGCATCAAAGATATATTATGCTCTTTTAGTTTATAGATATATTTAAAAAGATATCTTCTTTTACACTCTAAGAAATCTTTTAAACTAGTAGCACTAAATACCTGCTTGGATAGATCTATATTTAATATATACTCTTTATTTATATGATAAAGTTTTTTGGGGGTATATAAAATAGAAGTATATACTCCTGCTTGTTCTATCTTTGTATTAGCCAAAAGTTCATTTGCAAAACGACTTACAATATTTTGCTCATCATCAACAAATGAGATATTTACAATCTTAGCCTTTGAAATAAGTGATTTATAAAAAAACTTCTGTAAACTCTCCCTTTTTTGTGGAATTGGAAGCCCTATGATTGATTTGATATTTGAGGATACAAATCTATCTTTTATAGATTTTTTGGGAGCTTTATTATCATTGAAATCAACTATTATCACCCCATCAAAGGCAATCCCTCTAGTTTCCAAAAGTCCCATAACTGTTATCTTTCCACCACCTACATCATCTAGTGTGATTTCATTGATATTATTAATAAATAGCTTTATTCCACTAGATAAAGATATTTTATTCTCTCCAAATAAAATAATCTCCAACTTATACAATATCTCATCTATTTTTTCTTTTATTTGGACGTCAAACTCTCCCAAAAATGATAAAAAAAGTTCTAACGACTCTTTTGTAATAGATTGTTTATATTGAGGTAATAAAGAGTTTTTAACTCTTAAAATATCAAAATTATAAAATTTTAGCTTCTCTTCTTCTTTGATTAGTGGATTATTCAAAAACTCCACCAAAGCACTTAGCCTTTTGTAGAAATGGCTATTTTTTATACTTCTTCCCATAGCAAAGTTAAAGTAGTTTTCTTTATCAAAAATCTCTAAATATTGAACAAAACTCTCATCAGGTAAAACTACAGTTATCTTTTCTGCTTTAACTCCAGCTTTTATCATATCATAAATAGATTTTTTAATAAACCCTATCTGCTCTATTTGATTTTTTACACCTTGTAATACTATCTTTTGTTCTAGTTTTTCTATATGGTATGAAGATATGATTGAATTTGTAGATAAGTTATATACTATTTTTTCATCTTCTTTAAAATCTGTCTTAAATAACTCATTTATAAATTCAATATTATATCTATTTGTCTCTATAATCAAATCTATATCATAATCTTTAGCGATTTGTTTAAGTAAATGATACTCATATTTACTTAAATAGCTATATAAAAATATCTCTATTTTATTATATCTAAGTAAAAAGTTATGATTTATAGAACTATATCGTGATAAATTGACTCTATCAACAAAATCATCTCTATCTAGTAGCTTACAAAAATCATTAAAAAGTCTCTCCAATAGAGTAATATGCTCTATATACTCTTCATAAATATCAAACTCTTTTAGTTTTTCTATAGAGATCTCTTCAGCTGATAACTCATCAAAAAATCTAAAAATATACTCACTTTGCTTTAAAAAATTCTCAAAATTAGAAGAGATAGCTAGTTTTTCTAGGTCTATCTCTTTAGCAGCCTCTTGAAGGATCAAAAACCTCTTCTCTTGACTTATAAAAGTTTTATTTTTAGTACTTATAGAAAGAGCAAAAAAATCACCTATAGATAAGCAACTATCCAAAAAACCATCACTATCTAAAGAGTTACCTAAATGCTCTCTTATCGCCCTTGAAGTAGGATATACTAAAAGATTACCTTTCATTCTATTTTGCATTTGTCTTTATGAAAAAATATCCCTTATCCTCACCTATAGTAACTATTCCATTTACATTCCAATTAGCCTCTTTTGGTATCTCAAAAAGTGATATATACTTACCATCTTTTAACTCAAAATTACTAAGTTCTATATCAAATGTATTATTACTAGCAATAGTAACCATAGCATGAATATCTACATCATCGACTATTGCATTTCCATTTTTATCTTTGATATCAAATTCGATTTTATTACTTC
>JAAYJJ010000157.1 GCA_012522985.1 Aliarcobacter butzleri | reverse complement strand
GCTAAAGAGCTATTTTTATCTTTTTTGCCATAACTTCCTATATTGGTTCCTGTTAGGATAAACTCCCCAAAGCCATTTGATGCCAACGTTGAGATTTGCTCTAATATAGTACTCATATCATAGCTTCTTGCATCACCTCTTACATAAGGAATAATACAATAACTACATCTAAAGTCACACCCTTCTTGAATCTTGATAAATGCCCTACTTTTGCCAATAAATTCACTTACAATAGTCTTATCAATATGCTCTAAATTCCCAGGTTTATTTACTCTTGTTTCACTCTTTAGTATCTCATTTATCTCTTCTTTTAAGGAGTGCCCAAAAAGTGAATCTATTTTATTTTCTTTAAAAAGTCCCTCACCCTTTGTCCATACACCACATCCTGTAAAAAAGACTTTTGGTTGATTGGGTAGTTTTTTAAGACTATTTACATAGTTTTTAGCACTACTATCTGCACTATTTGTAACAGTACAAGAGTTAATAACTACTATATTGGCCTCTTTTTCACAATTTACCACCTCAAAATCTTTGATATGGCTTATCATAACTTGTGTATCAAAGATATTGGTTCTACATCCAAATGTTTTAAAAAATACCTTTGGTTTTTGTATAAAATTCATCAATCAAACATTCCTTGTGCTTCACCTTGAGATTTGGGATCTCCAAAAGAGAGTGGATTTTGTGCTTGATTTTCCAATAGCTGATATCTTAAAGTTTGTGTTGGGTAAGCTATTTTGATATCTTCTACATCTCTAAAAGCCTCTATTATCTCTAAACAAATAGTACTTCTTAGTGTCATAGTAGCATATGAGTTTGTTAGATACCAAGCTGATATTTTCATACCATATGGCTCAATAAAAGTAAAAATCCTAGGCTCAACGCTAGTACTTCTTAGTGAATATCTATCTCTTAGTTTACTCATCTGTTTTCTTGTAATATCAGTATGTCCTTTTGAGTACTGTTTAACTATCTCTTTTACTATATGAGCTGCTTTTTTGTGGTTGCTATCAAAGGTTAGTACTATATCTATTCCATCCCAAACAGTCTTTAGTCCTGCATGAGTATAGTTTGATATCATCTCTGTAAAGATATAATTATTTGGTACAAAAAATATCCTTCCAGCACGTCTATTTGTTGTATATGTTGTAAGAGTTATATCTTCTCTAACAGCTATTCTAAAAAGTGAAATATCAAGCACATCACCAACAAGCTCTTGTCTATCTTTATGTACTTTTATCCTATCTCCTACATTGATAGATCCACTAGTAATGATAACAAGCCATCCAAAAATAGACATAAACCAATCTTTTAGTGCAATAGCAATACCAGCTGAAGCAAACCCTAAAATTGTAACTAAATAGGTAACATTATCTATATAAGCAAAGAGTATCGAGACAACTATCACAACTACAAGCATAAAGTTAATGATTTTATTTACCATATAGTATCTATCATTTTCACTTAAATACTTTCTAAGAGCTACTTTTAGTAAAAATGAAACAATAAAAAATATAGCTATTAAAACTGCTAATTTTAGAGTTTTTTTAGCTTGTAGGGAGATTTTATTATTTGTTTCTAAGATAATCTGCTCTACTCTTTTGGTATAAACTTCACTAGTAGTTGTAACTATCTCCAAAACCATCTCAAAATCTTTTTTAGATATATGTAAAAGTTCTATTTGTTCTTGTAGCTCTGCTTTATCCTCTTCAAACTCTATTAGTTTTACAAGAGTATCCAACTTCTTATCTATTATTTTTAAAACTTCATCTAGTTCTACTATTAGTTTTTCATATTTTGTGGCATTTTCTTCAAGTTTTTTTACATATGTAATAGCTTCAAAAATCAAAAATGGATTTGATACTTCAGGAATAGCCTCTATCTCTTCAGGTCTTATTAGTTGCCCTATAGGAGACTCTTTATATTCACTTATTAACTCTAACTCATTTTGTTTTATTTTAACTTTATTATTTAGCTGTCTAACTAGATCTATGGCCTCGGCTTTTTGTGATTTTTGTGATCTTTTAAGCTCAAGCTCTAAAAGTTCTAAATCTTTAGAGATATTTCTATATGTAAGATAAGTTCCATATCTTTTATATAAAATATTATTTTGCAACTCTTTATTTATATTTGATATTTGTTGATTTAAAATCCTTACTTGTTCACTATTATCTTCTTTTATATCAATCATTTCACTTTGTGCAAAAGTAAATAAAAAAATACCCAAGAATAAAAAGAGTTTTTTTAGCATATCTATCCTCTAAATTGATTTAAAATTTCTAAAACTTTACTTTTTGATATATCATCTCTTAGTTCACACTCTCCTATGCCTTTTGCTAGGATAAACTTAATCTTATCATTTACGCTCTTTTTATCCAAAAAGAAATGTTCATAAAATTCATCTACATCTTTGATCTTATAAGTAGTTGGGATATCATAGCTTTTTAGTAGATCTTTTACTCTTTTTGCTTCATCTTTACTCATAAGTCCTAGTTCAACTGATAGCTCATTTGCCATAACTATCCCTATACCTACAGCTTCACCATGAAGATAGGTTTTATAATTTGTCTCATTTTCTATTACATGCCCAAAGGTATGTCCATAGTTAAGTGCTGCTCTTATGCCTTGCTCTTTTTCATCTTGACTTACAACACTAGCTTTTGTTTTGACTGAATACTCTATAGCTTTTTTGATATTTTCTTGATTATCAAGTCTATTATTTTCTAACCACTCAAAAAATTCTTTATTAAAAGTAACTGCCATCTTAACAATCTCAGCAACTCCAGCACCAAACTCTCTACTAGGCAAGGCAGATAAAAAGTGCGGATCTATAAGTACCGCTTTTGGCTGATGACAAGACCGTATTAGGTTTTCGCCACATTTATTGTTGATACCTGTTTTACCACCTACACTAGCATCTACTGGAGATAGCAAGGTAGTAGGAACTTGTACAAAGTCAATCCCTCTTTGGTAAATAGATGCTGCAAATCCAGTCATATCACCTATTACACCCCCACCAAAAGCAATAAGCAATGATTTTCTATCAAGTCTATTGATAAAACAATGCTCCAAAATCTGCTCTAGAGTTTGTATATTTTTATACTCTTCACCATCAGGAATAGTAACAACACTAAGCTCTTTGGCACTAAGTCTTGACCTTAGGTATTCAAGATGAAAGCCACTAACTGTAGGGTTTGTAACTATAACTACTTTTTGGTATTTAAGAGCCATAAAAGAGCCATCAAACTCTATATTTGGAATCGTATCTATTAAAATATCATAACTATTTTGTGCTAAATCTATATTAACTATCATTTTTCTTCTTTTTTTTATATTCTAAAAGCTAAACTTTTATCTTTTTGGATATTAGTTACTATTCATGTACACTTTAAATATACAAGGTGTTCACTTTTAGTTACTATTATATCAAAAAAAAGGTAAAATTACTACTAATTATCAAGTTCTAGTCTATTTTTATCAAAAAAAGTATAATCATGAATATTACTAAAAGCACTTTTCATAGAAATAAAAATCTCTGGGTTTTTCTCTTCTAGCTCTTTTAGAAGCTCTTTTGTATTGGCTCTTGCATAAGGCATCTTTATATCAAACCTCATAGCAGGACATGCCTCATCACCTATTACATCAAAAGAGTTGCTTTTTGCAAAAGCATCAAGCTGTTTTTCTCTACAAAAAATCAAAGGTCTTATTACAAAAAGCCCATTTGTAGCTTTATATATTGGTGGCATACTTCTTAGAGCACCATTGTAAAAAAGATTCATCATAAATGACTCCATAGCATCATCTAAATGATGACCAAGGGCAAGTTTATTGTATCCAAGCTCGGTTGCCGTTGTATATAGGTATCCTCTTCTCATCCTAGAAAAAAATGAACAAAAAGAGCTATTTTTTCTAATTTTGTCTTTTGAAAGATCAAAAATCTCTGTATCAACAACCATATGATCTATACCATAGTTTTTGCAATGCTCACTTAAGAACTCTACTTTTTCACCCATACCATAAGTGATAGTAACAGCTTTGAACTCAAAATCAAATGGAGCTACCCTTTGTAGATGTTTTAGTGTATGTATTAAAGTTGTAGAGTCTTTTCCACCACTAAATCCAACCAAAACCTTATCTCCTTCTTTGATAAGTCCATAATTTGCATTGGTTTTGCCTACTAATTTTGTTATTTTTTTACTTATTTGTGCTTTTAACATCGCTTCTACTTATTAATCAATTTTTAGCTACTATTATACTAAGATTTAATTTAAAATAAGGAGTTAAAGTGATAGTAGATTATGCAACAATAGATGAGACTAAAAAATACAAACTTATGAGTCAATCCATTATACCAAGACCAATAGCTTGGATAGTTACAGAAGATGATAGTGTTATAAATATTGCTCCTTTTTCATATTTTGCACCACTTAGTTCAAAGCCACCACTACTAGTAGTAAGTATAGGTAAAAAAGAAAATGGTAATATAAAAGATACTCGTGCAAATATCCTAAAAAACAAAAAAGCAACTATTTGCTTTGCTACGCTAGATCTTTTAGAGAAACTAAAATTAAGTTCAACTGAAATAGACAAACTCTTAAGTGAAGCAAAAGAGTATAATATAGAGCTAGTTGATATGCAAAACAACTATCCACCTATTATCAAAGGTGTTGAGAGTGCTATGTTTTGTGATTTTATAAGTTTTATAGATATACAAAGTGAAACACTACCTTTAATACTAGAGGTTAAAGAGCAATACATTCAAGATGATCTTTGTGATGAAAAGCTTAATGTAACTCTATCAAATATATGTAGAGTTGGTAGAACGTTTGCAAAACTTACAAGTTTGTAAAATCGTGAGAAGTGAATCGTGAGAAGTGAATCGTGAGTAGTGAATCGTAAGAAGTGAGTAGTGAGTGGTAAATCGTGAGTTGTGAGGGGTAAAAGGGTACTTAAGGAGATACTTAATTAAAAGTATCTCCTTAAAATATAAACTAAATATATTAGCTAATATATTTTCTAACAGCCTTATATAAAGTATTAATATCAGTTTTACCTACAAAATCCTCAACTCCAAGGCTTTTCATCTTACCAGTAACTGCATCAGTTGTCATACTAGAGTTTACCACAACAGGGATATCCATATATTTACTTGAACCTTTTATAAAAGAGGCTACTTGATATCCATCTTTATGAGGCATCTCTATATCTGTAATAACTAAACCTATTTGCGATGGATCTACTTCTTGGATTCTTGTTATTAACTGTTCTCCATCATTGTAAACTTCATAATTTGCTTTTAGTTTATTGAAAAACTTAACTAAAACCTCTCTTGCTACAGCACTATCTTCTGCTGCTAAGATAAGTTTATTACTTGATAATGGCTCATCTACATATTTGTGAACTGCATCATCACCACTATCAGTCCATCCAATATCTCTTAATAGTTGTTCTGCATTAAATACAGTACAAAGCTCATCTTTATTATTTACTTTTACATATGTAGTATATGTTATTTTTGAATTTTGCTCTTCTGAGTGCCTTAGCTCACTTGTAGTTTTTTCTACGATATCAAGCATTTCTCTTATCAAAAATCCAACTTTTTTATGGTTGAATTCACAAAAAATAATAAGCTTATACTCGCTTATATCCAAAGGTTTTGCTCCTAACCAAGCATCAAGATTAACAAGAGTAACAGGCTCACCCCTAATAGTAGCAATACCAGCAATCACAGGAGTATCTGTAGGAGTATCGTTGATTACTACCTCTTCAGTGATAATAAAAGCTTTTATTTTTGCTATATTTATAGCATAAATATTTCTATGCCCTGTATAAAAAACCGCTAGTTGTTGTACATTTCTTAAATGACCTCTTGTCATAGTTTCTACATTATTCATCTTTTCCCTTTTATAGATAAGTGCAAAATCTAAATTATTTGTTATACTATCCAATTATTTCTTAAAAGTTGTTTATTAGCTCTTGATAATTTATAATTTCATAATTTCTAGTTATTATTGTACTTAAAACTATCATTTAAATCTACTCTTTTACTATTTTTTGGACTGCTAAACTAGCCATAAGCAAACCAAAACTTCCTGTTACTCCTATAAAACTACCCATATCAACACATTTTGGCTCTTCACTTGAAAATATCACTTTAAATTCCTTGTTAAATCCATTTTTTTTCAGATTTTGCTTTATTTTTCTTAAAAATTTATCATTATTAGTTTTCCAAATAGATATATACTCTATTT
>JAAYJJ010000156.1 GCA_012522985.1 Aliarcobacter butzleri | reverse complement strand
GTTATAGACAACAATCTTTCAAATGCAATAAAAAATAGCTATAAAGATAAACCTATTTTTATTAAATTGGAAATTGTAGATCAAAGGATTAAATTTGCTATTACTACAAATTCAAATAAAATAGAAAATATAGATCTTTTATGCCAAGATTTTTATAGAGAAGATAGTGTAAAGGGTGGTTTTGGATTGGGATTAAAAATAGTTAAAGATATTTGTGATAAAAATAATGTTATAATGGAAGTTAGTTCCTCTTCAAAAGAGACAAAATTTATCTATAGGTTTGATCATGAAAATATTATTGCTTGAAGATGAAGTTATGCTTAATAACTCAATTTGTGAATTTTTATCCAACTTAGGGCATATTGCTTATGGTATCACTGATGGAAAAGAGGCATATGAAGCTATAGATGAGAGTTTTGATCTTCTTATATTTGATATCAACGTGCCACAAATAGATGGATTTGAGTTACTTGAAAAATTAAATGCGAAAACCTTTACAATTCCAGTTATCTATATATCAGCCCTAACAGATATGGAAGATATCTCAAAAGGATATGAGTTAGGGGCTTTGGAGTATATGAAAAAGCCATTTCATCTAGAAGAGCTAGGGATTAAAATCAACCAAATCATTAAAAGAGAGCAATCAACAAATACAAATCATATACTTTTTTCAAAAAACTATAGCTATTCAAAGCTTGAAAAAACACTTTACTATCAAGGTGAGCCTCAAAATCTTACAAAAAAACAGTTAAATATTATACATATATTAGCTCTTAATATCAATATGATTGTTGATTTTGAGAGATTTAGAATGGATGTTTGGGATGGTGAGCTTATAGACAATCCTACTATTAGAGCAGAGATAAGTCGTTTAAATAAGTCTTTAAAAGAGGATTTTATCAAAAATGTAAGAGGATTAGGGTATAAAATAGAGAAGTTTTATCCATGAAAAAATCTATTCTTATTACGGGTTGCTCATATGGTGGTATAGGATATGTTTGTGCCAAAACACTTTATGAAATGGGATTTTTGGTAGTAGCTACAGCTAGAAAAAAAGAAGATGTATTACTACTTAGACAAGAGGGTTTATATGCATATGTGATGGATATAAGAGATCAAAAAAGTATAAAAAAAGCTCTTAAAAAAACTCTAAAACTAACAAATAATTCCCTTGATGCACTTTTTAACAACGCTGGATATGGGCAACTTGGAGCTATAGAGGATTTGAGCATAAAAGATCTAAAAGACCAACTAGATACCAATCTTTTTGGATATCATAGAGTTATAAAAGAGGTTTTACCTATTATGTATGCTCAAGGATATGGTAAGATTATAAATCATAGCTCTATTTTAGGGCTTGTTAGTCTAAAATTTCGTGGAGCATATCAAATAAGTAAATATGCTATTGAAGCTTATAGTGATACATTATCTTTAGAGCTTGAAGGTAGTGGTATAAGTCTAAGCCTACTTAACACTGGTCCAGTGGAGAGTCTATTTAGACAAAATGCTATAAATAACTTTTATAATACCATAGATAGAAGTAATTCAAGATTTAAAGATATATACATAGATAAAATAGACAATAGAAAAAGTAGTAGTTTTTCTCTACCAGCTTCTAGTGTAGCAGATGTGGTACATCAAATTTTACTCTCATCTAATCCAAAACCAAGATATTATATCACAAAAGCATCATATATTCTTGCCTTTGCAAAAAGAGTACTCTCAACAAAGCTATTTAGAAAACTATGTTTAACTATTTCAAATAAAGAGTAAATTAAAGTATTGTAGTGGTATTTCTTCCTCTATTTTTAGAGATATAAAGAGCATTATCTGCACGTTTATAGATGCTATCTTTTGTATCATCAGCTTTTATAAAAGAAGCACCTATACTTATAGTAATACTCTCTTTTAAACCAAAATCACTCTCTTGAATTTTAACTCTTATTTTTTCACAAACAGTAATTAATTCATCACCTTTGATCTCTTGAGCTATGACTACAAACTCCTCACCACCTATCCTATATAGAATATCACTACTTCTTAGTATAGAGTTTATATATTTAACTAAAGACTTTAAAACCATATCTCCTTGATCATGCCCATAAGTATCATTGATTTTTTTGAAAAAGTCTATATCAAGCATAATAAATCCTATTTTTCTATCATATCTTTTTACCATATCAAGTGCTAAAATAATAGCTTCTTTATAGGAGTTTCTATTTCTTGCACCTGTTAGTGCATCAATATTTGATTTAAGTTCCAAATCCTTTCTAATTGTCTTATTTATAAGATAGATAACAAAAACAATAAGTATAAAATCTATTAAAAATATAAAAAAAGTAAGTTTAAGAAAAAATATCTTTTGGTCGTTGATTTGGACCAAGTGGTTTTGAATATAATTGATATCTGCCCATAGTAGGTCGCTTTGATCTATAAGTCTATCTTTATTGATTTTGGTAGGAGTATTTCTATATTGATAAATAAGTTCTTTTAGTTTATTCCACTCTTTTTGCAAAAAGGCATACTCTTGTATGATTTGATTCATTTTTGTAGTTTGGAGATTATATGGTTTTTCTATTAAGAATTTATGAAAAAAACTATCAACATCAGCTATTAAGTCATCACATATTTGTTGATTACTTTCATGTTTGGCTACTTTTTGGATACCACCTCTTATAAAACCACTATTGTTTATCAAAGCCGCATCATCTTCTATATCAAATATAGAGTATCTAATCAAAGAGTAATTAGTAGCAATAATAAAAATATGCGAAGAGATAACTAGGATTAAAATCAATCCTATGCCAAACTTCTGATTTAAAAACTTAAAAAAAACATTAAACACCACAACACCAATTTTTGTAATAAAATTATTATATCACAAAAAAAGTTAGTTGTAAAGAGTCTATCTAGTTCTTAGTTTACTTAAGTGAGATTAACTCTTTTAGTGTTGCTATATTTGCTGCTAGTTTATTGCTTACTTCTAGATACTCTAGCTCAGGCTTACTATCAGCTACTACTCCAGCTCCTGCTTGGAAATAGACAACATCATCTTTTAGTAGGGTAGTTCTTATAGTTATGGCACTATCCATATTACCATCAAATCCAAAATAGGCTATACTTCCACTATAAAACCCTCTTTTTACACCCTCAAACTCTGCTATTAGCTCCATAGCTCTTATCTTAGGAGCTCCCGTCATAGTCCCAGCTGTAAATGTAGCAGCAAAAAGATCAAACATATCATATTTTTCTTCATCAAGTATGCCCTCAACATCACTTACTATATGCATAACGTGTGAATATCTCTCTATTCTCATAAGGTTAGTGACTTTTACACTTCCAGCTTTTGCAACACGGCCTACATCATTTCTACCTAGATCTATAAGCATAATATGCTCTGATCTCTCTTTTGGGTCGTTGATAAGCTCATGCTCCATCTCTAAATCTTTACTTAGTGTATCACCTCTTTTTCTTGTACCTGCTATTGGTCTAAGTAAGATATTACCCTCATTTAGCCTTACCATAACCTCTGGTGAACTTCCAGCTATAGAAAAACCCTCATATTGAAGTAAAAACAGATAAGGACTTGGATTTTTACTTCTTAGAGTTCTATAAAAGCTTAAGTGATCTACTTTTGCTCTTTGGGTAAATCTATTTGCCATAAGAATCTGAAATACATCTCCACTTCTTATCATCTCTTTACTTTTTGCAACCATCTCAAAAAATTGCTCTTTTGTAAAAGCAAATTTTCCTTCATCCAAAATAGTAGCTTTTTGTAAAGGAAGATACTCAAAGCTTCCCTTTAATAAAGTCTCTTCTATAAGATCCAAAGATGTTTGATGCTCTTTTAGAGATGTTACTACTATAAGCTTTGAACTTTTATGCGAATAAGCTAATATTATTTTAGGTCTTATTAGATCAAAATCAGCAATATCTATCTCATCAAGAAGATTTTGCATAGATTTTTTAAGTTTTGGTTCAAATTCTTTTACCATATCATAACCAATATTACCAATAAAACCATCGATAAATCCAATACCTATCTCTTTGGCTTTTTGTTTGTATAGATTTTGATCCAATTTAGCATAATACTCTTTCATAAAAACAAAAGGATTTGAATCAATCTCTATAGTATTGTTTGATTCATCTTGATAAAAACTTTTGCTATTTTTATGCCAAATTCTCTCTCTTACTCCAATAAATATAAAGCTATAATTGCCATCATATGAGGTATTAATACTACTTTCAAATAAAAAAGAGATCTCATTTGGAAATATCTTTTTTATGGTATTATAAACCAAAACAGGGGTAAATTGATCTAAAAAAATGCTTTTACTATAAAACATACTCTCTCTTTATTAAAAACTCAAAATAAAAGCACTATTTAAACTTAGAGATTGTTTTATAGCATTGATATTTTCTTGAGCTTGTGATTTTGAACCATATGGACCTACTAAGACTTTGTTATATAGTACACCATTTACAACATCTTGATGGATAGTATATTGATATCCATTGGTTTGGATTTTTTTCAAAAACTCTTGACTTGGAGATTTTGTAAAAGCTCCAACTTGTACATAAAAACCTTTTAAAGCACCAGTAGGTGTAGCCACACTAGGTTTTGTTTCAACTTTTTGTTCTAAAGAGACTTTTGGTTTTTCTTGAACTACTTTTTTCTCTACTATTGGCTCATCTTTAACAACAGGTACTTTTTCTTGAACAACTACAGGTTCTTGTACTGCTGTAGCTGTTTCTTGTATAGTTGGAGCCTCTTCACTTGGACTTGGCTCTTGTGTATGTATAGTCTCTGCAACTTGTTGTTCAGACTCTTTTTGTTCTTGAAGTTTTTTTAATCTTTCATTTATGATTCTTTGATACTCTTGCTCTATGGATTGCTTTTGAGTAGAATCATCTTCTTTAACACTTTCCTTTGTTGTTGTTTGTGTTAGGGTATCTTCACTTGGGGTAGTAGAAAAGACTTTAATTATTATAAGTATAATAAAAAACAAAATCACCAAAGATGCACCAAGAATAATATATTTCTTTTTATCTTGAGTTGATGAGTTTGAGTTTAATAAAATATCTTCTAACTCACTATTTGTATCTTCATATGAACTTGTATCTGTACTTTGTTCATAAGGATTATTATTTGTATAAGCCTCATCTCTTTGCTTTGATGCTTGTTCTATTTTTTTTAAAAACTCTTCACTTTTAAATTCCATTTTAACCCCTTTTACATGAATATAATAAAAGAATTACTTATTATACCCTAATACAACATAAATTAATAGGTTGATTTAGTATAAATTACAAATTTCTTTGCTAACTCTTCAAGTTCTTGTTTGATTTTTACTTGTAAATCAGTATTGTTTATATCATCTAATATATCAGCTATCTTATTTGCAATAAACTCAAACTCTTTTTCTTTCATACCTCTAGCTGTTAGTGCTGGGCTTCCTATTCTTATACCACTTGTTACAAATGGACTTCTCGTCTCACCTGGAACTGTGTTTTTGTTTATTGTAATTCCAGCATTAGCTAGAGCAGCATCTGCATCTTTACCACTAAATTCTTTATTTAAAAATGACATTAAAACAAGATGATTATCTGTTCCGCCACTTACTAGATCATAACCTCTTTTTATAAGAACTTCACCTAGAACTTTTGCATTTGCTTTTATTTGTTTTGCATACTCTTTCCACTCTGGCTTTAAGATCTCACCAAAAGCTACAGCTTTTGCAGCTATTACATGTACAAGTGGTCCACCTTGGATACCAGGAAAAATTGCACTATTGATTTTTTTGTAGATCTCTTCATTATTTGTAAGTATCAAACCACCTCTTGGTCCTCTTAGAGTTTTGTGTGTTGTTGATGTTACAATATCAGCATATGGAAATGGACTCATATGTTCACCAGCTGCAACAAGTCCAGCAATATGAGCAATATCAGCAAATAAAATAGCCCCAACACTATCAGCTATTTCTTTAAATCTTTTAAAATCAATCTCTCTAGCATAAGCACTTGCACCACAAACTATAATCTTTGGTTTTACTACATTTGCAATCTCTTGTATTTTATCATAGTTCATTCTACCATCAAGCTCTACACCATAGAAAAATGATTGATAATTTTTACCACTAAAGCTTACTTTTGCACCATGAGTTAGATGTCCACCGTGGCTTAGATCCATACCTAAGATTTTATCTCCTGCACTAAGCAATGCTGCATAAACTGCACTATTTGCTTGGCTACCACTATGAGGTTGTACATTTGCATAAGCACATCCAAATATCTCACAAGCTCTATCTATTGCTAGTTGTTCTACTTTATCTGCAAACTCACATCCACTATAATATCTTTTATATGGATATCCTTCAGCATATTTGTTTGTAAAGACACTTCCCATAGTTTGCATAACAGCAGGAGAGGTGAAGTTTTCACTTGCTATCATCTCTAAATGTGTTGTTTGTCTTTGAAGTTCACCTTCTACCATATCCCATACAAGTGGGTCTGCTTCTTTTAAACTTTTTTCTTCAATAAATGCCATCTTTTATCCTTTTTAAATTATTCTTCATCTTGTTTTTTTATTGGTTTCATAGCTGGAAATAGTAATACATCTCTTATACTATGGTTATTTGTAAGCATCATTACAAGTCTATCTATTCCTATACCTTCACCTGCTGTTGGTGCCATACCGTATTTAAGAGCCTCTACAAAGTCTTCATCCATCTCATGAGCTTCATCATCGCCTCTTTCTTTTGCATCAAGTTGCTCTTGAAATCTCTTATACTGATCTACAGGATCATTAAGCTCACTAAAAGCATTTGCTATCTCTTTACCTGCTATAAAAAGCTCAAATCTATCAGTAAGCTCAGGTTCACTATCATTTCTTCTAGCAAGTGGAGAAAGTTCAACAGGATAGTGAGTAATAAATGTAGGATCTATTAGTTTTTCTTCTACAAATTCATCAAAAAGAACTCCATAAAGTTGTCCTAGTGTTAGTTTTTCATTTGCTTCTAGGTTTTTAGCTCTTAAAAACTCTAAAATTTTCTCTTTATTGCTTATTATATCACTAGGAACTTCACCTATTTGTGTAAGAGAGTCTATTAGCCTTATTTCAGTTATGTTTTTAAAGTTTATTTTTAGATCTCCATATGGAAGTATTTTTGGGAGTTCTAGGTTTGTAAAAAGATAATCAAACAACTCTTTTGTTATTTGAATAAGATCTTTTTGTGTTTTATATGCCCAGTAAAACTCTATAGAGGTAAATTCAGGATTATGTGTTGCATCCATACCTTCGTTTCTAAAGTTTCTATTTATCTCAAAAACAGCTTCAAATCCACCTACAATCAATCTTTTTAGATATAATTCTGGTGCAATTCTTAGGTACCTATCTATTCCTAGAGCATTGTGATGAGTAATAAAAGGTCTAGCATTTGCTCCTCCGGCAATAGGGTGCATCATAGGAGTTTCAACTTCCAAAAATCCTTTACTTTCAAAAAATCTTCTAACTAGTGAGATAATCTTACTTCTTAGGAAAAATGTTTTTCTCACCTCTGAGTTCATAATAAGATCTAGATATCTTTGTCTATATCTCATCTCTTTATCAGTGATACCATGAAACTTTTCTGGTAGTGGAGAAAGAGCTTTTGTTAGCATTTTAACACTACTTGCATGAAGTGAAAGCTCACCTTGACCCGTAACAAAAGGATATCCACTAACTTCTACTATATCACCAACTTCAAAATCTTTTTTAAATATATCATTAAAAAATCCTTCAGGAAGATTATCTCTTGCTATATAGATTTGAAGCATATCTTTTTCATCTTCTATCTTGATAAATGCAGCTTTTCCCATAAGTCTAAAAAACTTAATTCTACCAGTAACTGTATAGTTTCTATTTTCATCTCTTTTATTTTCCAATAGCTCTATATCGCTATTTACATTTTTAAACTTTCTTATAGTAGTATTTCTTTCTACTACATTTGTATATGGATTATATCCACACTCTTTTAAATGGGCTGCTTTTTCTAGTTTTTGTTTTACATATATATCATCAAACAATATTTCTCCTTATTTACAATCAGCACAAATTCCAAAAATTTGCATACTATGTGAGGTTATAGTAAAACCATTTTTTTTGGCTATTTGTTCTTGTTTTTTTTCTATCTCTTCATCTACAAACTCTATGATTTTACCACATTTTGTACATATAAGATGATCATGATGTTCATCTTTATTTGCTTCATACTTCTTGCCATCAGTACCAAATGAAATAGATGTGATTAGGTTTGCCTCTTCTAAAAAACTAAGAGTTCTATAGATTGTTGCAATTCCTATATTTGATTCTGGATAATCTTTTTTTACTACATCATGTATCTCTTCAGCGTTTAGATGTTCATCAATACTAAATAAAATTTGCAAAATAATAGCTCTTTGTTCAGTAAACTTCATACCCTTTTTTTTAAGTAATTCTTTAAAGTCATCTATAAGCTTGTCTTGCATCATTAACTCCTTATGGTAAAAAATAGAATCTATTTAAAGTCTTCAATTGATTCATTTGATTTGTTATCTATCTTATCATCTACTGTTTGTTGTGGCTTTTTACTATTTAACATAGAAGTATCCATTTTAATAATCATAGAACCAGTTTCTATAAATATAGGGTACATTATAGAGTTTCCTATTTTAGTTGTAATTTGATTTTTTATTGCATCTACTTTGGATAAAGAGTAAAAAATTACTGCAAATATACAAAAGACTTTTCCAGCACCAAAAACTACACCCAAAATCTTATCCATAATACCCAAACCACTCAAAGAGACCATTTTGCTAAATAACACCCCCAAAGAGTAAGATAGTATCCAAAACACAACTAAAGATAATATAAAACCAATAAGTAAAATAGTAGCTTCATTTTCTATTTTAAGAAAACTATCAACACTCCCACCCACTTCACTAGCTATTCTTGAAGCTATAAATATACCACCAATTATACCAACTAAAGCAAAAACCTCTTTAATAAAGCCTCTAAAAAGCCCTTTTAAGCCCAAAAAAACTATAAGTGCTAAAGTTATGGTATCAAAAATATTAATATTTTCCAAAAAAATAAAACCTTATTTAAATTTCGTGATATTTTATCATAATTAGCTTTAAAGTTTATTTGTGTTAGAATGTTAAGATGATAAATAGATATAAAACTAAAAAGATTTTCGTAGGCAATGTTGGCGTTGGTGGGGATTCCCCTATAAGTGTACAATCTATGACTTATAGTAAAACAGAAGATGTACAAGCTACAGTAGATCAAATAAATAGACTCCATTTTGCAGGAGCTGATATAGTAAGAGTTGCAGTTCCTGATGAAGAGGCTGCTTATGCACTAAAGCAGATCAAATCTCAAGTGAAGCTTCCTATCGTAGCTGATATTCATTTTAACTATAAACTAGCACTTATAGCTTCTGAAGTAGTTGATTGTATTAGGATAAACCCAGGGAATATTGGCTCAAAACAAAGAGTAGCAGAAGTTGTAAAAGCTTGTAAAGAGCGAAATATACCTATTAGAATAGGTGTTAATTGTGGCTCACTTGAAAAGCAGTTTGAAGATCGATATGGACAAACAGCACTTAGTATGGTTAAAAGTGCAGAATATAATATTAAATTTCTAGAAGATTTAGACTTTAGTGATATAAAGATTTCACTAAAAGCTAGTGATGTACAAAGAACTGTTGAAGCATATAAGATGCTAAGACCTAAAAACAACTACCCTTTTCATCTAGGTGTTACTGAAGCTGGGACACTTTTTCACTCTACAATCAAATCTTCTATAGCGTTGGGAAGTTTGCTACTTGATGGTATAGGAGATACTCTAAGAGTCTCAATAACAGGTGAACTAGAAAAAGAGATAGAAGTTGGTAAAGCTATTTTAAAAAATAGTGGACTTGTAAAAGAGGGGCTTAATATCATCTCTTGTCCTACTTGCGGAAGAATTGAGGCTGATTTAGTTAGTGCTGTAGCTCAAGTTGAAGAGGCTACTAAGCATATTAAAAAACCACTTAATGTATCTGTGATGGGTTGTGTAGTCAATGCCATAGGAGAGGCAAAAAGTGCTGATGTAGCTATAGCATATGGTAAAGGAAGTGGACTTATTATCAAAAAAGGTGAAGTTATAGCAAAATTACCAGAAAAAGAGCTATTAGATAGATTTTTACAAGAAGTTGAACTAGAAGCTAACAAAGAAGAGTAGGGATAGTATTGGATAGTGTATATAATATAAATATTGAAAGAGCAGTTTTAAGCTCTATTTTATTCTCTCCAGAGATTATAGAGGATGTTTTAGGGGTTTTAAAGCCTAGTGATTTTTATCTACCAGCTCACCAAAAAATCTTTGCAACTATGCAACTTCTTCATGATGAGGATCTTCCTATAGATGAGGAGTTTATAAAAACTAAGATTAAACAAACCAAAAGTTCTATAGAAAGAGATTTTGATGAGTCTATTTTATTGGAGATATTATCAACCAATCCTATATCAAATACTACAGCATATATAGAGCAGATAAAAGATAGTTCTGTAAAAAGAGAGTTGGCATCTTTGGCTAATAGTATTAAAAAAGTTGCTATTGAAGATGAGTTACCTGCTAGTGAAGCTTTGGATTATGTACAAAATGAACTCTATAAAATAAGCGTAAACTCTGCTAGTAGTGAACTAAAAGATATGAGTGAGATTGCCAAAGAGACTTTAGAGTATATCAAAAAAATGAAACAAATGGGTAATAAATACCTAACAGGAGAGACTACAGGTTTTGAAGATCTTGATAGAAGAACTACAGGTTTTAATGCAGGGGATTTGGTTATTGTAGCAGCTCGTCCAGCTATGGGGAAAACAGCATTTACACTTAATATGGCACTTAAAAATATAGAAAACAATAAAGGTGTGATTATATTTTCACTAGAGATGCCAAGTGAGCAACTTATGCTAAGACTTCTTAGTGCAAAAACATCTATTCCTTTACAAAACTTGCGAAAAGGAGATCTTGATGATGGGCAGTGGAGTAGGCTAACAGCTGCATTAGAGGATCTTAGAACAAAAAAACTTTTTGTTGATGATGGTGGAAGTGTTAATATCAATCAACTAAGAGCAAGAGTGAGAAAACTAGCTTCAAACCCAGACAATAAAGTTTCTATGGTGATTATAGATTACCTTCAACTTATGACAGGAAGTGGCAAAGATAGACACTTAGAAGTAAGTGAAATAAGTAGGGGTCTAAAGATGTTAGCAAGAGAGCTAAAGATACCCGTTGTTGCACTATCTCAGCTAAATAGGGGGTTAGAATCAAGACCAGATAAAAGACCGATGCTAAGTGATTTAAGAGAATCTGGAGCTATAGAGCAAGATGCGGATATAATAATGTTTGTATATAGAGATGATGTATATAAAGAAAGAGATGAAGCTAGAAAAGAAAAAGAGGCAAAAGATAAAGGTATAGAGTATAGAAGTGCCTTTGTAAACAAAGAAGAAGAAGAAGCAGAAATAATTATAGGAAAACAAAGAAATGGACCTATAGGAACAGTAAAACTTATTTTTCAGAAAAAATATACAAGATTTGTTAATGCAAATACAAGAGATAGTGTACCTATTGAGACTGTTTTTGAGACAATGGATACATCAAGTGATACAAAAATGGATATGCCAGATATTTTGTAGTACATAATTTGGTTTAAGTTTTATGGTGCTATAATTATAAAATTTTATATTAGGAGTTTAAGATGAGTATGCCAGGTGGAATGGAATGGGTAATAATAGCTATAGTTATTTTACTTTTATTTGGTGGTAAAAAGATCCCAGAACTTGCAAAAGGCTTGGGTACAGGTATAAAAAACTTTAAAAATGCAGTAAAAGAGGATGAGGTAGTAGAAAACAAAACTCAAGAAAATATCTCCAATACACAAACTGCACAAACAAATACACAAGAGACAAGTAAAGCAGAAGTAAAAAATAGTTAATTAGGATTGTATTTGCAAAAGGTAATAAAAAATATAATAGAAAAAAAACTAGGAAGAGAGATTGTCTTAGAAAAACCAAAAGATGTAACTCTTGGGCATTTTGCTACTCCTATTGCTTTTTCTTTGGCAAAAGAGTATAAAAAAGCACCAAATATTATAGCTAGTGAGTTGGCTTTGATGTTTGAAGATGATAGTACATTTGAGGCTGTTAATGCTGTAAATGGATTTATCAACTTTAAACTATCTCTTTCTTTTTTACAACATCTTAGCAATAATGCTTTAAATGATGAGTCAAGCTATACAAAAGGAAGTAAAAAAGAGGGTAGGATGTTGCTAGAGTTTGTAAGTGCAAATCCTACAGGTCCACTTCATATAGGACATGCTAGAGGGGCTATTTTTGGAGATACGCTTTTAAAAGTAGGAAAACATCTAGGATATGATATAGTAAGTGAATATTATATCAATGATGCTGGAGCTCAAGTAGATCTATTGGGTGTTTCTTTGATCTTGGCTGCTAGAGAGTATATATTAAAAGAGAGTGTTATCTATCCTGAAGCTTACTATAGGGGTGAATATCTAATAGATATAGCCGAGGAAGTTTGTGATATTTATGGTAAAGATGTATTTAGTGATGCGAGTCGTTTGAGTGAGCTTGTTGAGTTTTCTAAAAACAAAGTTATGGAGCTTATTAAACAAGATTTACTAGATATTGGTGTAAGTTTTGATAACTTTGTAAGTGAAAAATCTTTATACAATAAATGGGATGAGACAAAAGAGATATTAACTAAAAACAACTCTTTATATGAACAAGATAGTAGAGTTTGGCTTAAATCTAGTCAAAAAGGCGATGAAAAAGATAGAGTAGTAGTTAGAGAAAATGGAGTACCTACATATTTAGCTGGAGATATCATTTATCATAAGGATAAATTTGATAGAAATTATGATCACTACATCAATATTTGGGGAGCTGATCATCATGGCTATATAGCTAGGGTAAAAGCTGCTATTTCATTTTTGGGTTATGATTCATCTAAATTAGAAGTACTTTTATCTCAAATGGTATCTTTGTTAAAAGATGGTGAACCTTATAAGATGAGCAAAAGAGCTGGAAATGTAATACTTATGAGTGATATCACAAAAGAAATTGGTAGTGATGCACTAAGATTTGTATTTTTAACTAGAAAGAGTGATACTCATTTGGAATTTGATATAAATACTCTTAAAAATCAAGACTCAACAAATCCTATATTTTATATTAACTATGCTCATGCTAGAATAAATCAACTTTTTCAAAAAGCAGGAGTTGATATAAAAGATATTATAGAGTATCAAATAGAAGAGAATATCCCACAAAATGCAAAAGATCTTTTATATGAGGCTTTACTTTTAGAAGATGTGTTAAATGAAGCTTTTGAAAAAAGAGATTTTCAAAAGATAACAGATTATTTGTACTTTTTGTCCTCTTTTGTGCATAAGTTTTATAATGCAGGAAAGATAATAGATGATGAATATCAAAACAGCTACCTAAAGATTTTGGCTATGTGTGCTTTAAGTATAAGGGTTGGTTTAAAACTTTTAGGTATAGAGGCAAAGGAAAAAATGTAATGAAATGGTGGATGTGGATAGCTTTATTAGTACTTTTTACTATAATCATAGCCGTTACTGGTTATAGAGGGGACGCTAGAGAAGCTGCTACAAATTATAACAAACTTTTAAGACAAGGTAGTGTAGATACACCACCAGCAAAACAGTAGACTAGTAGTATCTACTAGCTATTTGTTTTTTCTATCTCTTTTAGAAAATCATCAAGGTGATACTTTTGTCTATAATTTTCACTTATAAGATGGATCATAAGATCACCTAAATCAATAATAGTCCAATTTTCATCTTCATCAACTCTTAAAAACTCTTCACCAAGCGGTTTTAGTTTGACTTTTAGCTCATCTTGCAATGAAAATGCATGTTTTGAGTTTAGTGTAGTTGCTACTACAACAAAATCTACCATATAAGCTCTATTTGTTAGATCGAAAACTTCAATATTTTCGCCTTTTTTTTCATCTAGTATTTTTACTATTTGTTCAATTCTTTTTTCCAAATCTCTTTTACCTCATTTTGAATTTTTGTTGGTATTAAATTTATATTAAAATCATCTCTTATAGCTGATGAACTAACCTCAAGCTTAAAAGGAATATTTTTATAGTTTGTTGGTGTATTGTTTCTATTTATCACTACAAACTCAACTCTTTTTTGTAACTCATCAAATGAATCCCATAAGTGTAAGGATTTTAGATGATCATCGCCGATAATTAAATAAATCTTACTTATCTTATATGTTAAACTAAGATATCTTACTGTATCTATAGTAGGTACACTTCTATTTGAGTTTACCTCATAATTTGATACTACCACCTTTTTTTCATCCCAAAAGAGTTTATTTATAAGAGTTAGTCTCTCCTTTGGCAAAAGACAAAACTCTTTTTTAAAAGGGCTTAAATAAGTTGGTATAATAAACAATAGATCAATATCCAAGTTATTAATGATAAGATTTACTATTTGTTCGTGTCCTATGTGAGGAGGATCAAAGCTCCCACCAAAAATTGCTATCTTCATTTAAACAACATTATATCTAATTTTAGATAAAATACAGCAATAATTAATTTAAATAAAGGTTTTATATGGCAGTAAAAGTAGCAATAAATGGTTTTGGAAGAATTGGTAGAAGTGTTGCAAGAATTATTGCAACTAGAGATGATATAGAGCTTGTTGCTATCAATGATACAGCAACACCAGAGCTTTTGGAGTATTTAGGTAAATATGATTCTGTTCATGGGACTTTTCAAGGTGAAGTTAAGTTTGAAGATGGATATCTAAAAATGGGCAAAGTAAATGCAAAAGTATTTAATGATAGAGATCCAAATAATCTTGATTTTGCAGGATGTGGGGCTGATATAGTACTAGAGTGTACGGGGGTATTTTTATCTCAAGATAAAGCTCAAGTACATATAGATAAAGGGTGTAAAAAAGTTATATTTTCAGCTCCAGCAAAAGACAATACTCCAACATATGTTTTGGGTGTAAATGCAGATGAGTATAAGGGTGAAAATATTATTTCAAATGCAAGTTGTACTACAAACTGTTTAGGACCTGTTGCAAAGATACTTGATGATGCTTTTGGTATAGAAAAAGGGCTTATGACTACTATTCATGCTTATACAAATGATCAAAATATATTAGATGTAAAACACAATAAAGACAAAAGAAGAGCAAGAGCAGCAGCAATCAATATGATACCTACTACAACAGGTGCAGCAAAAGCTATGAAACTAGTTATGCCACAACTTGATGGTAAACTTCATGGGCAAAGTGTAAGAGTTCCTACACCAAATGTATCTATGGTGGATTTAAATGTACTAGTATCTAAAAACACAACAAAAGAAGAGGTTAATGCTAAGTTTATAGAAGCATCACAAGGAGCTTTAAATGGAATCTTAGCTGTTGATGATGATATGAGAGTTTCACAAGATTTTCAAGGTGATGCAAGAAGCTCAATAGTAGCACTAGATTTAACACAAGTAGTTGATAATAATATGATCAAAATAATGGCTTGGTATGACAATGAGTGGGGATATTCTACAAGACTTGTAGATATGGCTGTATATATAGCAAATAAATAATCACTTACAAAAAGGTTTTTAATGAAATTACAAGAGATTAAAAATATAGATATATCTGGGAAAAAAGTATTTATAAGATGTGATTTTAATGTTCCTGTTGATGAGTATCAAAATATAACAGATGATAGAAGAATAACATCAGCTTTAGCAACTATCAAGTACTGTATAGATAATGATTGTGCTATTATACTTGCTAGTCATTTTGGAAGACCATCGGGAAGTGGTTATGAAGAGGAGTTTTCACTTAAATCTGTAGCTAAAAGACTTCATACATTGCTTCAAAGAGAGATTTTAATGGCAAATGGTATAGTTGATGAAGAGACTCTATCCCAAGCCAAAGAGCTACAAGGTGGACAAATATTACTTTTAGAAAATCTTAGATTTGAAAAAGGTGAAACCAAAAACGATGAAGAGCTTAGTCAAAAACTAGCTTCAATGGCTGATGTTTTCATCAATGATGCCTTTGGAGTAAGCCATAGGGCTCATGCTTCTGTTGAGGGTATGGCAAAATATTTTGATATAGAGCATAAAGCAGCTGGATTTTTACTAGCTAAAGAGATAGAGTTTTTTTATCATATAGTTCATAAACCACAAAGACCTTTTGTATCTATAGTAGGTGGTAGCAAAGTCTCTGGTAAACTAGAAGCTCTATATAACCTAGTATCAAAGGTAGATAAGATCTTAATAGGTGGTGGTATGGCATTTACCTTTTTAAAGGCTCTAGGTGAAGAGGTGGGCAACTCTTTAGTTGAAGAGGAGCTTATTCCTGAGGCTATTAAGATTATGGAGTTAGCAAAAAAACTAGGTGTTAAGCTATATTTACCTGTAGATATTGTAATAGCTGAGACTTTTAACTCTGAAGCGTTTGCTAAAGTTGTACCATACAAAGAGATCCCACAAGGATGGATGGGGCTTGATATTGGGCCTGTTACTTGTATGCTTTTTGAAGAAGCTCTTGCAGATGCTCATACCATACTATGGAATGGTCCTATGGGTGTATATGAGATGGATAAGTTTTCAAAAGGAAGCTTTAAACTATCTCATATAGTAGCAAAAAGCTATGCTACAAGTGTAGTTGGTGGCGGAGATACTGCTGATTTGGTGAGGATTACAGGACAAGAGGATAATATGACATTTATCTCTACTGGTGGTGGAGCTTCACTTGAACTTATAGAGGGCAAAGTTTTACCAGGGGTAAGAGCTTTGATTATAGAAGAATGAAAAAAATAGTAGCATCAAATTTTAAAACAAATCATACAAGAGTATCTACTAAAGAGTTTATATCCAAAGTAGATAGCTTTGTAAAAACAAATAGTGTAGAAAATGAGATATTTATATTTCCTACATCACTATCAATAGATAGTTTTGATATATCAAACAATATCTTTATAGGTGTACAAAATGCTTATCCCGTAGATGAAGGGTCATTTAGTGGTGAGATAGGTAGTAAGCAACTTGATGAGTTTGGTATTAAAACTATTTTAATAGGTCATAGTGAAAGAAGACATATATTAAAAGAAGATAGCTCTTTAATAGTAGAAAAATACAACTATTATAAAGATTTAGGATATAAAATAGTTTATTGTATAGGTGAGCCTTATGAGGTAAAACTAGAAGGTAGAGATAGCATTATAAACTATCTTGAAACTCAACTAGAAAATATAGATTTAAGTTATGAAAACTTAATAGTTGCATATGAGCCTGTTTGGGCTATAGGTACAGGAAAAGTAGCGACATTAGAAGATATCCAAGAAATCCATGGGCTTTTAAAAGAGAAATTTTACGCACCTTTGCTTTATGGTGGAAGTGTAAAAGTAGATAATATAGAAGAGATTTTAAAACTGAAAAGTGTTGATGGAGTTTTAGTTGGAAGTGGAAGCTGGAAGTGTGAAAACTTCATAGATATGATAGATATAGCAAAAAAGATTAAATAATAAGATATTTAAGGAGAAAAGATGTTGTTAGAGGGCAAAAAAGGTTTAATAATAGGTATTGCAAATAATAAATCAATAGCATATGGTATAGCAAAGCAGTGTGCAGCTCAAGGGGCACAAATGGCTTTTACTTATCTTGATGATAGATTTCTAAAAAGAGTAGAACCACTAGCAAATGAGCTAGGAAGTACAAAAGTCTATCCTTTAGATGCAAGTAAACCAGAAGAGATAAAAGCACTTAAAGAGAGTCTTGAAAAAGATTTTGGTAAGCTTGATTTTATAGTACACTCTATAGCTTTTGCTCCAAAAGAGGGACTTAGTGGGAGATTTTATGATATAAGTAAAGAGGCATTCAATATTGCTATGGAGATATCTGTATTTTCACTAATAGAGATTACAAAAGAGTTAAAGCCTATTATGAATGAGGGTTGTTCTATACTAACTCTTACTTATTATGGTGGAGTAAAATATATACCAAACTACAACCTTATGGGAGTAGCTAAAGCAGCTTTAGAGATGAGTGTAAAATATCTTGCTGAAGATTTAGGCAAAGATGGTATAAGAGTAAATGCTATAAGTGCAGGACCTATCAAAACTCTAGCGGCATCAGGGATAGGGGATTTTAGTTTTATGCTTAAATGGAACTCAGCTCATGCACCACTAAAGAAAAATGTATCTATAGATGAGGTTGGAAATAGTGGTATGTATCTTTTAAGTCCATTAAGCTCTGGTGTAACTGGTGAGATTCATTATGTAGATGCAGGGTTCAATATCATGGGAATGCCAGCGGTTGTGTTTGAAGATGGACAAAGACCAAAAATAGCATGGAATGGCGAGGAATAATGCAAGTAGATTATAAAGCTTTAGCAAAAGAGTATAAAACTCCATATTATATATATGATTTTGATCAGATTAAGATAAACTATCAGGCTATAAAAAGTGCCTTTAAAGCTAGAAAATCACTTGTTTGTTATGCTATAAAGGCAAATTCAAATCTTAGTGTTATTAAAACATTGGCAAAAGAGGGTAGTGGAGCTGATTGTGTAAGTATAGGTGAGGTTAAAAGAGCCTTATATGCTGGTATAGATAAGTATAAAATCATATTTAGTGGTGTAGGCAAAAGTGATGAAGAGATCAAAGAGGCACTAGAGCTTGATATCTTGATGATCAATATTGAAAGTGAAGCAGAACTATCTAGGGTGGAGATTGTAGCACAAGAGCTAAATAAAAAAGCTAGGATTTCTGTAAGAGTAAACCCAAATATAGATCCAAAGACTCATCCATATATCTCAACAGGGCTTCATGAAAATAAATTTGGAGTGGATATAGATACCGCAAAAAGAATCTATATCAAAGCAAAAAGGAGTGAGTTTTTAGATCCAGTTGGGATTCATTTTCATATAGGTTCACAGCTAACACAGCTACAACCTATCAAAGAATCAGCTATAATTGTAGCAAATCTAGTAAGAAATCTACAAGCACTTGATATAGAGATTAAGTTTTTTGATATAGGTGGTGGAATTGGTATAAAATATGACAATGA
This sequence comes from Aliarcobacter butzleri, assembly GCA_012522985.1. Classification (GTDB taxonomy): domain Bacteria; phylum Campylobacterota; class Campylobacteria; order Campylobacterales; family Arcobacteraceae; genus UBA6211. The sequence goes on along the minus strand of JAAYJJ010000156.1, from coordinate 3,348 downwards.
AACACTTATAGATCTAAATGAATATGCTCAAAATATTTTAGAGACTCTTTTTGGTTTAGATGTAACAATAGTATGCGAACCAGGGCGATATATAGTAGGAAATTGTGGAGAGTTTGTAACAAAAGTACTATATGAAAAGACAAATGGTGGTAAAAGATTTGTTATTGTTGATGGTGCTATGAATGATCTTATAAGACCAAGTTTATATAATGCCTATCATAAAATAGAGGTTTTAGGTAAGATGAATGAAGAGATGAGTGATTGCAATGTAGTAGGGCCAGTTTGTGAAAGTGGAGACTTTTTTGCAAAAAATATAGATCTACCAAAAACAACAAATGATGATTTGGTAGTGATATATAGTGCAGGAGCTTATGGCTTTACTATGAGTAGTAACTACAATACTAGAAACAAAGTAGCTGAACTAGCCCTTGAAGATGGTAGTGTACGAATGATAAGAAAAAGAGATAGTTTTGAAGATCAAATAGCAAATGAAAGAGAGTTTTTACTCTAATGTATTTTATAGATGTTCAAGGTACCTTAATAAGTGATGATACAAAAGAGCCAATTGATGGTGCTATAGAGTTTATAGATTATTTAAATAGCTCAAATACTCCATATATAGTAATTACCAACAATACAAAAAATAAAAGTGAAGAGTTTTTGGAGTTTTTGCATAATAAGGGCTTTGATATACCCAAAGAGAACTATTTAGACCCTTTTAGTATCTTAAAACAAAGCCTAAAAGTAAAAAATATCATTGCCTTTGGTGAAGAGAGTTTTATAGAGGTTTTAGAGTCTATGGGCTATATAATAGATGAAAACTCACCACAAGCCCTAGTAGTAAGTATAAAAAGAGACTATACAAATGAAGATTATGCTAATATGATAGAGTATGCTTCAAAAGGTATAGAGATTATTGGTATGCATGAGACTTCTATTTATGCCAAAAATGGCAAAAAATACCCAGGGGTTGGAGCTATAATGCAACTACTCTCATATGCTGTAAATAGACCCTATGAAGTAGTAGGTAAACCAAGTGTAAAGTTTTATGAAAAAGCTAGAGAGCTTTTAGATGCTGATTTTACTGATATAACTATAATAAGCGATGATATGGTAGGTGATATCAAAGGTGCTATGAAGCTTGGTATGAGAGGTGTTTTTGTTTTAAGTGGTAAGATAAAAGATAAAAATGAGATATTACCAACATTACAAGAAGATGAGCAACCAAATGAAGTTTATCAAAATATTGGAGAGTATTATTGGAAAATGAAAAAGGACTAAAAGCTCTAAGAGATGAGCTTGATACTATTGATAATAGGATTTTGACTCTTTTAAATAAAAGAATGCAAATAGTTCAAAAAGTAGGACAAGTCAAACACCAAAGTGGTGGAGCTATTTATAGACCAGAGCGAGAAAGAGAGATTATCAACAGACTTGACTCTTTAAATGATGGGCTTTTAAATAAAGCTGCTATTGAAGCTATATTTTTGGAGATTTTCGCAGTTAGTAGAAACTTAGAATTACCAGAAAAAGTAGCATTTTTAGGACCAATTGGGACATTTACACATCAAGCAAGTGAGATGAGATTTGGTGCTATGAGTGAGTATGTAAGTGTATCATCTATTGGTGGGGTATTTGAAGCTATCAAAACAAATAGAGCAAAATATGGTGTTATTCCTATAGAAAATAGCACTAGTGGGATGGTATATGATACTCTAAGAGCCTTTAATGAGTATAATGTAAAGATTATAGCTCATTTTGATACTCCTATACATCACTCTTTTGCAAGTAATTGTGATAGTATTAAAGATGTTAAAAAAATCTACTCAAAAGATGTAGCTTTTGGGCAATGTAATAAGTTTTTAAAAGAGTATGGGCTAGAACATATTGAGCAAATCCCTGTAGAATCCACTGCAAAAGCAGCTAAACTAGCTTTAAATGAGCCAAATAGTGCTGCAATTTGTCCTAAAATAGCAGCAAAACTAAATAATCTTCCAATACTATATGAAAATATAGAAGATAGTAGTGACAATAGAACAAGCTTTGTAATAATAAGCAACTTTGATAATGCCCAAAGTGGCAATGATAACACCGCAATACTAGCAAAAATACCACAAAAAAGCGGATCTTTAGTTGAATTTTTGCAAGATTTTAAATCTGAAAATATCAACTTAGAAAAGATAGAATCGCATATAATAAGTGGTGAATTGATCTTTTATATAGAGTTTAATGGACACTTTTTGGATGAAAAGGTACAAAAAATCATCTCCTTACATCAAAATCAAATCAAAATATTAGGTAGTTATGTAAAAGAAGAGTAGTTTTAATCATAAAACGAAACTCTATTTCTACCTCTTTCTTTTGATAAATATAGAGCTTTATCTGCTTTTTTGATAAGCTCTTTTGGGTCGTTTGTCTCATCAGGTATGATGGTGGAAACTCCTATACTTATAGTAACTACATCGGATATTGTAGAGCTTTTATGCTCTAAGCCTAGAGCTTCTATTTTGGCTCTTAGTTCTTCGGCTTTATTGATAGCTCCTTCTTTTTGAGTGTTTGGCAATATACAAATAAACTCTTCTCCACCATATCTAGATACAAAGTCTCTAGCACGGTTAAGTGAGTTTTGTAAGGCTTTAGCTATTGTTTTAAGACACTCATCACCTTGTTGATGTCCATATGTATCGTTGTAATTTTTGAAAAAATCTATATCTATAAAAAGCAATGAAATAGGTAGCCTGTTTCTTAATACATCTCTCCACTCTATATCTAAAGTATTATCAAAACTTCTACGATTTAGTATATTTGTAAGTCCATCTATATTTACTTTGGATTCTAGGCTTTTTTTATAATATTCTTGTATTCTATATTCTTGCTGCTTTGTTCTATTTCTCTTATTTTGAGAGATATAAAGTCCTATACTAGTAGCAAAAAGTGCAAAAATACAAATTCCTATGGAGTTTCTTACTGTTAAATAAAAATCTTTAAAAACAACATCTTTATCTCTTGACATAGCTAAAATTAATCCCTTGTTTTGATTGATTTTATCTGAAGTTATATTATAAAAAGTTACAAAAATATCTTTATTATAATATTTAGAATAATCAATAAAATAGCTATTTGTTCTTTTGCTATTGATATGTCTATAAAATAGATATTTAGGAGAATTTATATTTTTACCAACTACTAGATCGTCATTTGTTGGTGTTGTCAAAAATATATTACCATCAAAATCTAATAATGTTCCATTCATATTATCACTATAAAGAGCAGTTTGTAAGCTTTGTATTAGTTTACTAGAGTCTAAAACTGCTACTAATACCCCATCAAAGTTATTGTTTTTATCTT
>JAAYJJ010000155.1 GCA_012522985.1 Aliarcobacter butzleri | reverse complement strand
GAGATAAAAACATCACTAACTTTTAAAACATCTAATAAATAGCTTTGTTCTAGTAATAAAAATTTATCTTTTCCTTGATGTCTATCTAAAAAGATTTTGATAGTATCAAGAGATTTATTATCACCTACAATACAAGCTTTGATATGCTTATAATTAAGTGCATTTATCATATATATAAACTCTTTTACTCCACCTCTTCTAAAATCACTATCACTAAATACAATTAGTTTTTTAAACTCTTCGATATTATGCTTACTATAAAACTCTTTTTTTTGATCACTTTTGCTAAACTCTTCAAACTTTTGAGTTAAAAAAGGGTATATTTGAACTATTTTTTTATTGTGCATTTGATCTTTTAGGCTATCAAATACTCTTTTAGAACTTACTACTATAGCTTTTGCATTTTGGAAAAATAAAATATTATCTTTATCTAGGATATTGTATAGATAGATATCTGGAAAAGTTTTTTTGAAAAATATTTTCTTTAGAACTTTTGGTTTTTTATATAATATAATATTTTTAAAGCCATCAAAATAATCTACCTTTTTAGAAGCATAATAACTAATCATCCAAACTCCTTAATACATCACTTGCTTTTATCTCTTTCATACAGTTATGATGCCCTAGGGGGCAAACCCTTTTCATACAAGGCATACAATCAAGATCTTTTTTAACTATTATTTCAAAAGGATTGTTCCACTGATGAGTCTCTGTAAACTTTGTAGGTCCAAAGATAGCTACAGTTTTGATCTTATAAGCTGCTGCTATATGCATAGGACCACTATCATTGGTAATAAAAATATCCAAACCTGCTATTTTTTCTATAAGCTCTTTTATAGTAGTTTTTCCTGCAAGATTTGTAAAGTTTGTAATACCCTCATTTACTAGCTCACTAGCTATATCATTTGCAATATCTAGCTCTGTTGGTCCTCCAAATATGATAATATCATACTTATTAGCCAAAGCTATAGCTACTTTAGCAAACTCTTTTGGATACCATCTTTTTGCACTTCCATAAGTTGCCCCTGGATTGATCCCTAAAGTGGGTTTATTATATACAAAAGGCTTAAAATAGAGTTTTAGATCTTTTGTGGGATTATTTATACCTAAAGATCTATTTACAAAGTCATTATATCTTATAGCTAAATGGATTTCTTGATTTGTAAATCTTTTGTATCCAAACTTTTGCCTAGCTTTTATAAAAAATAGTAAAAATCTTGAACTAAAACTCCTTCTAAAAGAAAAAGCTAGTTCAAACTCTCCTAAACTTCTAGCTAAGTTTATAAGATTTAAATACCTATTTCCACCTTTTTTGCTCTTATCAACTACTATTTTTTCTATATTTGGATAGCCTTCAAAGGCTTGAGTAGAGACATATGAGCCAAGTAGTGTAATTGTAGCATTTGGGTAGGTTTTGATAATATTTTGTATTGCAGGAGTTGCCATAATAGCATCTCCTAACCATGTAGGTATCTCTATAAAAATCTTCATTTGTTCCTTCTATCTTTTTATGTGATACTAAAGTATCACTTCCAAAACCCTCTTTTAAATATTTTGTTTTATACTTATCACTCCGAAGCCTTTATCATCTTCTTAAACTCATAAAACTGTGGATATTTAACTATCTTTCCATCTCTATTATCCACCAAACCATATCCAGTAGCTATAAGCTGATGCCAATAGACTCTTTTTATTTTATTGCTTTTTTTAACTATTTGATAGTATTTTAGCATATATTTACTATATAGTTCTAAGTCTATACACTCTTTTTCGCTTGTAGGAGCATATGGAGCTGTGTTTGATATAGGCCAATTAGTTTCAGTTATATAGATATCATCGTTTGCAGTTTTAGGACTAAGCCTTACTAGTGCATAGAGTAAATCTATCTTATTTTTAAGATCAAAAAATCCATATTGAGTATTATCAGGGCTTCCTCTTCTATCTACATAAAGTAAGGCTGAGGTTTTGTCATACTTGATATCATAGGCATTATACATAGCACGGATATTGTAATAATACTCAAAGTCTATAACACTTGGACCTATAAGTATAAAATCTTGGTATGATTTATCTCTGATGTCTTGTACACTCTTATAGAACTTTAAGTACTCTTCAACAGCGAAAAATCCCCATTTGATTCTGTTGATGGCATTGCCTATTTGATACTCTTTTGTTATATCCTTAAAGCTATCAAAAATTATACAAATATCTTTTTCTAAAAGCTCCTTGTCTTCTATATGGGCTCTATCTTGTAAGATATTTATTAAAATAGACTTTTTTTCATTTTGTATAAGTTTAAGTGCAAAATCTCTATATTTTGATATATTTTGTATATCACTTAAAGATACTCTTATAAGTAGATTTTTGACTCCAAGCTCTTTTATAAGCTCTATTTGCTCTTCACCTTTGTCTAAACTTACTCCTATACCTATAATATCAGAGTTTTTACTCTTTTTTGCTTTAAAAAACTTCATTACTACTACCATCAAAGGAAGCAAAAAAATAGAACTAAATAAAAGCTTTATATAATCAAATAGATACTTTTTTCTCATCTGTTTTTTGTAATTTTTATCTTTTATAATATAAGGTTGATCAGAGTAGCTATCCCAAACAAATATCTTATCTAACATCTAAAATCTCTTTTAATCTTTGTTCTATTTGTATATATTGTAAGGCTCTATTTTCTATATCAATCATAAAGTTATTTTGATACTTTTCATCACTTATTGTAGCCCATCTTTTACTACTAGCAAATAAGCTATTACCAAAAAACGATAATGTCTTTGTATTTGTCATACCAGCTAGATGCATAGGTCCTGTAGAAGTACTTACAAAAAGCTCACTACTAGCAATATACTCCATAAACTCCCACAAACTAAGCTTAGAATCAAATATCTTTGCTTTAAAATCAAGATTTTTTTCTATATACTCTTTTGATTTATCATCATCTGGTCCAAAACTAAATACTATTTCATAAGTGCTATCTTTTATACTTCTAGCTAGATTTAAATAATCATCTAAGCTTAAGTTCCCATCGCTACTACCTCCAAAACCTGTATGGAAAATAACTCTTTTTTCTTTTGTGATATCAAGCTTTATAAGTGGTCTTGAAAATGATAGTTTAATATCAGGAAAAAGTACTTTTGCTAGATCTAGATTGTACTCCCATTCTCTTTTTTCTACCCTACTTCTTCTTTGTTTTACTCTTTTATTGAAAAATATTTGAGCTATTTTAGTTGCGGGTGAAATCCTTGTTTTTATACCACTTCTAAAAAGAAGTTTACCCAAACTACTATCTATATATGCACTTATTACTGCATCAAATTTATGACTTTTTATACCTTCTAGAGTTTTACTAGGACTACTTTTATCATAAAGCAAAACACCATCTATAAAAGGGAAATTTTTTGCAAAATCAAAGTTAATTTTACTAACTAATGCATATAGCTCCACTTGTGGATACTGCTCTTTTATAGCCTTAAAAAGAGGTAGTGTTACTACAAAATCCCCTATTTTATCGTGTCTTGTTATTAGTAGTTTCATATTCTTTATTTATCTCATAGAGTTTGATATATTTATAAAAATTCGTAACCATATGTGAATAAGCTATTATTAGCCCCACATAACCATCACGAAAACCTTGTTTGAATATATATGTTTTTATAAAAGAGTATAATCCATTAAAAAATGCTTTTGTTGGACTTGAGGATTTTTTGAGTGCATTATTTTGTGCAAAAAGTGTAGAATACCTATCAGCTTTGATTATAAACTCACTTATACTATGGTAACTATAGTGACTTATGCTACCTTCTAAAACCTCTTCTTTTAATCCATCAGATAAAACATGTTCATGAACTTCATCTTCATTATTAAATGAGGTTGTTTTTTTATTATAAACTCTTTTTACAGTTAAAGTCCAACCACAATATTTCACCTTAATATCTTTATAGTATCCATTTGAGTTGAGTCTATATACAGTATCCTTATTTAACTTCTTTATTTTTAAATACTCTACCAAATCTTTATTTACAACTTCATCGCTATCTATAATCATCACCCAATCATTTTTAGAGTATGAAGCAGCTTTATTTTTTGTCCAACCAAAGCCTTTAAATTCACCTTGAAATACTTTTACATTTGGAAATTGTTGTGCAATTTGTATAGTAGTATCTGTTGAGCCATTATCATAAACAATCACCTCTTCAAACTCTATCAAACTATCTAATGTTCTTTTAATAGTACTTTCACTATTTTTCGCAATCACAATCACACTAATATGTTTAATCAACAACCTTTTGTCCCTTTACTCTTTTTTTTAAATTTTTCCAAAATTTCAATGAATGAGAATACGCTATAGCCTTTTTTACCAAAAACTCTTCATTTGCTCCAGAAATCTTACTATAAGCTTTGATAATTATTTCCAGATCCTCATCTTTTGCCCAAAGCTTAGAAAAGTTTTTCATTCTTAGGTTAAAACAAAGCTTTCTAAACTCCATTCTATTGATATCTACTATTTTAAACTCATATTTATCATCTATCTTTTTGATTAGAATGTTCCCTGGGCTAAAGTCTTGATGATAAATACCAGCTTCATGCAAATCTTGAGTAAATCTAGCAAAAGAGTTAAAAATCTCCTCTTTATTGGCAAAACTATTATCAAGTAAAGGCTCTCTTATAGTAAAATCATAATCAAACCTTTGACTTACAAAAAAGCTTTGTTCTAATAAGCCATTTTTATGAAATTCTATATATCCTATAGGCTTAGGAGTAAATTCTCCTATTTTCAAAGCATAATGATATGATTTATAAGCTTTACTTTTGCGAAAAAATGTATATATTATTCTGTTGAAAAGATGTGGTATTTTAAAAGATTTGATTACTAAGTCTTGATTGTAATAATTGATTATTTTTATCTCATTACGAGCTTTATGGAGAGAGTCTGTTGAACTATCAAAGTGCTTTTTTATATCTAGTAACATCTCTTTTAAACTTAAAAACTGGCTATTAATCTCATATTTGTATCTATGCAAACTATACCTTTTTAAAATATATCCACTATTTTAGCAAATTTTTGATTTAACTTAGGTTTAATAAACTAATTAGTAAAATATAGTATTAATTTCAACAAAAAGTTAAATATGAAAAAGATTTTAGAAGTTTGTTTATCGCCTGATTTGGGTGGCTTAGAGACACATATGAAAGATTTTACTAAGTTTTTAGGTGTAAAAGCTGTGCTTAATCCAAAAGGAAGACTAGTAGAAGTTTTTAAAAAAGAGGACTTAGAGTATGAAACTATTGGAAGATATAGCTTTTTTAAACTAGCTAAAATAATAGATAGAGATGATATAGACATAGTTCATCTAAACTGGACAAAAGATATTCCAACTACTGTTTTGGCTAAACTTATTTCAAAGAAAAAACCAAAGATTGTTCAAACTCGTAATATGCATATGACTAGGTTTAAAGATGATTTTTATCATAAGTTTTTATATAAAAATATCTCTACTATAGTAGGGATTTCAGCAAAAACAAGTAAACAACTTGTCAAATTTATACCTAGTGATATACGACCTAAAATAATCACTTGGTATAGTGGGGTTCCAAAACCATCCAAAATAGATAAGGCTAGAATTAAAGAGCTACGTGACTTTTATGGAATAAAAGATGAATTTGTAGTTTGTATTGTAGCTCGTGTAGAAGAGGCAAAAGGGCAACATATAGTACTTGAAGCTGTAGAAAAGCTAAAAAGCAATGGTATAAATGCCACATCTTTGATAGTAGGACACTATATGAATAAAGAGTATTTTGATAAGCTCGTAGCTAAATACCCAGATGCAGTTTTTACTGGATTTGCTACTAATGCAAATGAACTTATCCAAATATCTGATTGTAAAGTAATGGCAACAGAAAATGAGACTTTTGGTATGGCTATAATGGATGCTATGAGATGTGGTGTTTGTGTTCTTGGGAGTGATAGTGGTGGACCACTAGAAAGCATTGATCATATGAAAACGGGACTACATTTTAAGACTATGGATAGTGAAGATTTATATGAAAAGCTAAAATTAATAGCAAATGATAGTGAACTAAAAGCCAATCTAGCAAAAGCAGGTGAGGAAAAAGCAGATCGTGAGTATGATAATATCACACAGTTTGTGAAGCTAAAAGAGATTATAGAAAATTCATAGATAGTTAAAACATTTATTAACTATCTATCTAAACTTTTGATTTTCATACTTATTTATTAATAAAAACATACTACTAAAAAGTACAAACATAACCATTGATTGATTAATATGAAAACTCGATCCTAGCATTGAATGATTTATATAGAGTATTAAAAAAAGTATATGAAGATTTTTATACATTTTTTCTTTTATTTTTAATCTAGCTAAAAAATAAAAAATCGATAAAAATATTAAAAAACCAGTTATTCCTAATTGCACTAAATACTGTATAAATGCATTATGAAAATCTATATAATTTTCTGTATGTACTGAACCATATAAATTTTCTACTTTATATTTATCTAATATTTGTTTAGCATAAAGAGCTTCATCACCTATTCCTGTTCCAAATAATAAATTATTTGTTGAAGCCTCTAATCCTGTTTTCCATAAAGCAACTCTATATGAAAAACCTCCTTTATATTCTTGTTCATATAACATTTGAGAGGTATCTTCTATAAAATAATCAAATCTATCTTTAAAAACAGGGCTAATAGTATAAGCTACAGAAAAAATAACAGTAGCTAATAAAACTGTACCTATTGTAGCTCTTATCTTATTTTCAAAACTTAAAAATCCAATAAAACACAAAGCTATCAAAAAAGCAAACTGCCCAGTTCTTCCACCATTGATAAAAAGATTACTTGCAGAAAAAACAAAAAACAGTCCATATGCCAATCTCCACTTTAAATCTTTTGTATAAATAATCTTATGCATCAATATAAAAGCAGTAAAAGCCAAATATGTACTATAGTTAGAGTGATCCATAAAAGGGCTTGGATCATGAGGAGAGACTCCAGCTTTTGTCCAAAGTTCAAAAAATATTCCATAAGAAGTAATCTCACTTATTAGCATACCAAGTAAAAAAGCAGAAAAAACTTTATCTATATACTCTTTTTTTAAACTAGTATAAATAATCGGTATAATAAGAAAATGGTAATATTTCTTTATATATTCAAGAGCAAATAGCTTATCACTACTCCATGTTATAGCTAAAATACTATATAGTATAAAAATAAATATTGCTACTATTAAATAATTATGCCTTATCTCTTCAAATTTTCTTTTATAATCAGCTTGTAAAATCCATAATAACATAAGCATAATAGTTGCAAATGCCACCCCAGCTCTAGATATTGGCAAACAAAATGCATAAATAAGTATAAAATAGTTTATAACTACACTATAGTCAAACTTTTGAAATACATCACTTTTAAATTTATTGCTAATAAGTTTATTCATATTAAAATCTCCAAATACTCTTTTATTTCTCTATCTTGACTAAAATACATTTTTGCTAAATCCTGATTTTTATCAAGATTAAACTTAATATCTACTCTTGCTACTCTTAATAAAGTTTCTTTGAGCTTATCCATATTTCTATCTTCAACTAATTCAAAATCAAAACCTAGTTCTTTTAATTCTGGAAATGAAGTATTATTATAAGATATACATATACAAGGAACTCCTAATGCTTCAACAAATGAATTACCAAATCCTTCTCCATAACTAGGAAATAAGAAAATATCTGCCATAACTAAATATTTATCTACTTCATTAGAAAAACCTATGAGTAGAATTTTATCTTTATACTCTATACTATTATAAAAACTCATAAACTTTTTTTCATACCCATTTTCAAATCCACCCAATAAAAAAAAGTCAAAATCTATATCATTTTTTACTAAAACTTCACAAGCTTTTATAGCATCAACTTGCCCTTTTCCTTCACTGATTCTT
>JAAYJJ010000154.1 GCA_012522985.1 Aliarcobacter butzleri | reverse complement strand
TTATATGCTTACCTATTGTTTTGATATCTCTACCAAAAAGTTGAGAGATTTGATTTCTATTTAACCAAACAGTTTCATTTTCTACAGATACTGTTAGTTCTAGTTCACCATCGTTATATACTACTAAGTTTTGTTCCATATTTACTCTTTTAATTTAAAAGTAAATTATATAGTTATAATGCTTAAAGTTATTTTAAATGGTGGATAGTGTTAAGAGCTAAGAATTAATATTTGGAAGTGACATTTCAATGTCACCGTTGGGGTTCATACCACATGTGGGTGAGACTGAAGTCTCACTTCCTGAATACCACTTTGAAGTGACATTTCAATGTCACCAATTCATAATTCATAACACTATCGACTAATGACTATCGACTGATAACTTAACGCTTATTTCTTAACACTATCGACTATCGACTAATAACTAATGACTAATGACTATAATCCAATAAATAGACAATATTAAGAAATTATAGTATAATACCAAAAGAGGCAAGGTATAAAATATGAATAATAAATATTTATGCGAACATTAATATTAATCTTACTACTAACTACAACACTTTTTGCTCAAAAGCTAGAAAAAGAGTATGATATATCATATGGGGTTTTTTCTGCACTTGGTAAGGCTAAGGCTAGTTTATATATAAATAAAGAGACAAAAGAGTATGAAGCTACAATAGAAGCAAAAGCTACAGGTTTGGCAAAGTTTTTAAGCAATGGAAAATATGAGAGATATATAAGTAAAGGCAAGATTGAAGGTAATATCTTTGTACCTCAAACATTTTATAAACTCTCTGCAACAAACTCCAAAAAAAGAGAGAAATTTTATACTTTTGATTATAATAAAGAGTTGATATTTTTAAAATATATACAATGTAAAAAAGATAAAGAGATAGTAGAAGAGGAGATTTTGCCTTTTTTTACAGATAATGATTTACTTTCACTGTTTTTTAATCTAAAAGATATCTTATTTGACCTTGAAGTAGATAAAGAGTTTAATTTTGTAGCTATTGGCAATGATAAAAACCATGGAATAATAAGTGTTAAAAAGCTAGATAAAAGGAATCTAAAAGTCTATCTCAATCAAAAAATCTTTTCTAGCAAAAGAGGAGAGTTAGAAGTAGAGCTAGAAAATGATGGTTTATGTAAGATGGCATTACTAAAAGATGTATTGCTTTTTGGTGATATAGTTGCAAAGTAGCTTAGATTATTGAAAATTATCTACATTGATTTTTATTTTAAGTTTTTTTAAGATAGAATGGTGAAGAAATGATTTTTATGTAAAAAGGATATTATTGGATATTATTGGTTATAAAAGTGATGGCAATATCTATGATATTTTGACTGCCACAAATATGGGGATAGAAGGTGAGCCTATATATGCTGATGGCTCTAGTGAATCTTTGGAGATACTTAGACATTCGAGTGCTCATCTTATGGCTCAAGCTATCAAAGAACTATATCCAGAGGCTAAGTTTTTTGTTGGTCCTGTAGTAAAAGAGGGTTTTTACTATGATTTTAAGGTTGATTCCAAAATAGGTGAAGAAGATCTAGCAAAGATAGAAGCAAAGATGGAAGAGTTGGCTTCAAAAAAACAAGATATTACTAAGTATGAAGCTAGTAGATGTGAGATAGAAGAGAAGTTTGCTAGTGATGAACTAAAACAAGCTGTTTTAAAAAATATCGATAGCGAAGTTTTAAGTATCTATAAACAAGGTGATTTTGAAGATCTTTGTCGTGGACCACATTTACCTAATACAAAGTATATCAAACACTTTAAACTAACAAGAGTAGCAGGAGCTTATCTTGGTGGTGATGAAGAAAATGAGATGATAACTAGGATTTATGGGATAGCTTTTTTTGATAAAGGTGAACTTAAAAAATATATCACTATGCTTGAAGAAGCTAAAAAAAGAGATCATAGAAAACTAGGAACAGAACTAGAGCTTTTTGCATTTAATGATGAAGTTGGAGCAGGATTACCTCTATGGCTACCAAATGGTTCAAGACTAAGAGGCAAACTAGAAAAGCTTTTATATAAAGCTCATAGAGTAAGAGATTATGAGCCTGTTAGAGGTCCAGAGATCCTTAAAGCAAACCAATGGCAAACAAGTGGACACTACCAAAACTACAAAGAAAATATGTATTTTACACAAATAGATGGGCAAGAATATGGGATTAAGCCTATGAACTGTGTAGGGCATATCCAAATCTATAAAAACTCTTTAGTATCATATAGAGATTTACCTATGAAGTTTTTTGAATATGGTGTAGTTCATCGTCATGAAAAATCAGGTGTTATGCATGGGCTTTTTAGAGTAAGAGAGTTTACACAAGATGACGCACATATTTTTTGTACACCTTCACAAGTAAAGGGTGTTATTATAGAGGTATTGGAATTTGTTGATAAATTGATGAAAAAATTTGATTTTTCATATGAGATGGAAGTATCAACAAAACCAAAAAAAGCTATAGGTGATGATGCGTTTTGGGAAACAACTACAAAAGGGATTATGGATGCATTAGATGAAAATGGCTACACTTATGGTATAGATGAGGGTGGTGGAGCTTTCTATGGTCCAAAAATAGATATCAAAATACTTGATGCAATAGGTAGAAAATGGCAATGTGGAACTGTTCAGGTTGATATGAATTTACCTTCAAGATTTGAGTTAGAGTATATTACTGAAGAAAATACCAAGGCTCAGCCTGTGATGATTCACCGTGCAATTTTAGGATCTTTTGAGAGATTTATAGGTATTTTAACAGAGCATTATGCTGGAGAGTTTCCTTTTGTAATAGCTCCAACACAAGTAATCTTTATACCTATAGCTTCTACTCATGTTGAGTATGCAAAAGAGCTTAGAAAAGAGCTTTTAAGCCTAGAGATAGATAGTGAGATTTATGATAAAAATGAGAGCTTAAACAAAAGAATAAGAACAGCTGAAAAACAAAGAGTTCCTATGATAGTAGTTATTGGTGATAATGAAGTAGAAAACCAAATGATAGCACTAAGAGATAGAAGAAAGAGAGAACAAAGTAACTTAAGTAAAAGTGAATTTATCGATATGTTAAAACAAATAATAAGAGAGGATGAGATTTGAACCATAATAAAGAGAAAGATGAAGTTTTGATGAATGAAGAGATCAACTTCAAAGAAGTAAGATGTATAGGTGATGATGGGACACAATATGGTATTTTGAGTTCCCAAGAAGCAAGAAAAGTTGCAGATGATTTAAACTTAGATCTTGTTTGTATAGCACCAGATGCTAAACCACCTGTATGTAAAGTGATGAATTATGGTAAATTCAAATACCAACAAGAAAAAAAGAAAAAAGAAGCAAAGAAAAAACAAAAAATTATTACAGTTAAAGAGATTAAGCTTTCTGTTAAAATAGCAGACAATGATATATCTTATAAAGTAAAACACGCTAGAGAGTTTTTAGAAGAGGGTAATCATGTGAGATTTAGAGTTTTTCTAAAAGGTAGAGAGATGGCTCAACCTGAACTAGGAGTTGAGGTTTTAGAAAAAATTTGGCCTATGATAGAAGATATTGGGGTGATGGATAAAGAGCCAAAACTTGAAGGAAGATATGTAAATATGATGATTTTGCCAAAAGCAAAATAGACTTAATCAACTTTTAAGTAAGTTTTAAGTAAAATCACACACTTTTCTATAATATATTTAGAAAAAATCTAAAAAGGAGAACTAACAATGCCAAAGATGAAATCTGTAAGTGGAGCTTTAAAAAGATTTAAAGTGAAAAAAAACGGTTCAATCAAAAGAGGTTCAGCTTTTAGAAGTCATATTTTAACAAAAATGACAAGAAAAAGAAAAAGAAACTTAAGAGGACCACAAACTGTTGCATCTGTTGATGAGAGCAGAATAAAAAGCTTAATAGCTTAATATATAGATCACTCCACGAAAGTGGACAAGTTCAGTCAGGGTACTGACACCTAAAAAAACAAAAAAGGGTAAAGGAGAAAAAATGCCAAGAGTTAAAACAGGGGTAGTAAGAAGAAGAAGACATAAAAAGATCTTAAAACTTGCAAAAGGTTTTTATAGTGGTAGAAGAAAACACTTTAGAAAAGCAAAAGAGCAAGTAGAAAGAAGTCTAGTTTATGCATATAGAGATAGAAGACAGAAAAAAAGAGATATTAGAAGTCTTTGGATTGTTAGAATTAATGCTGCTTGTAGGCTAAATGATATAAATTATTCAAGATTTATGAATGGTTTAAGAGTAGCTGGAATAGAGTTAGATAGAAAAATA